>JAHEIA010000270.1 GCA_024639625.1 Chromatiales bacterium | reverse complement strand
CTCGGGCTTGTTGTAGGCGATCACCCGCAAGGGGGCTGCCGCCGGCAGCAAACGCAGGCTACGGCCGTCGAGTTCGACCTGGTCTTTTTCCGCGATCCGATCGCCGAGTTGGGCGGGCTGACCGTTGACACGAATTCGTCCCGCTGCGATCCAGTTTTCGATCTCCCGGCGAGACCCCAAGCCCGCGTTGGCCAGCACCTTCTGCAGGCGGACTCCAGGTCCGCGATCGAGGTCACGCGGTGGGCGGTGCATGATCGTCATCCGGCCTTTCGTCGGCTGGCCCTGATTCGCTGTCCCCCGGCGCCCGTTGCGTGCCGATTGGCTCCGCGGGGGCCGGCATCGACACCTCCGGAGGTTCCGCGGCGGACGCGGCAGCCGCGTTCTCGCTTCCCGCTTCCGCTGCCGTGTTCAGATCCAGTTCGCGGTTGATCGAAGCAAGATCGCGCAGCTCGGCCAGGGTCGGCAACTCATCCAGGCTCTTGAGCCCGAAATAGTCGAGGAACTCGCGCGTCGTAGCGTAGAGTGCAGGCTTGCCGGGAACGTCGCGGTGGCCGACGACACGCACCCATTCCCGCTCCAACAGCGTCTTCACGATATTCGAACTGACGCTCACTCCGCGGACCTCCTCGATCTCTGCGCGGGTAACCGGCTGCCGATACGCGATCAGCGCGAGGGTTTCCATCAATGCCCGCGAATAGCGGCTAGGCCGCTCTTCCCACAGGCGCGACACCCAGGGCGCGAATTCCGCGCGAATCTGGAACCGGTAGCCGCTCGCCACCTCGCTCAACTCGATACCGCGCCCCGCGTAGTCTTCCCCCAATTCTTCGATGGCGACCCGCACTTCACGCTTCTCCAGGCCTTCTTCTTCGGTAAAAAGCTCGAGGAGGTCATCCAGGCTCATCGGGCGCGAAGCCGCCAACAGGGCGGCCTCGAGAATCTGTTTCAGTTTCCGGACCTGCGTCTGCATCCTGACTACCTGTCCCATGGGTGGATCACACTCGGCTCCCCGCTCACTCGCGATCTTGCGCGCGGCTTGACGCCTTGACATAGATGGGTGCGAAAGGCTCCGCCTGCACCAGTTCGATCAAGGCATCCTTGATCAGTTCCAGCACGGCAAGAAAGGTCACCACTACTCCCAGCTTCCCTTCGGAATAATCGAACAACTCGCCGAATTCGGTGAACCCCTCCGTGTCCACCGCCCCGAGAACCCGCGACATGCGCTCGCGCAGCGACAACGACTCTTTCTCGATCCGGTGGTGGGTGAACAGTTCCGCCCGCTTCAGCACCTCAGTGAGGGCCAGCAGAATCTCCTGCAGATGCACGTCGGGGGCTTGGCGCAGGATCCGCTTGTCCGGAAAATCAACCGCCACAGGAAACACATCTCTTCCCTGCTGCGGCAGCGCGTCGATATCCTCCGCCGCCTGCTTGTAGCGCTCGTACTCCTGGAGGCGGCGGACCAGCTCGGCCCGCGGATCCTCTTCCTCGTCTTCGCCTTCTTGCGGACGCGGCAGCAGCATGCGCGATTTGATCTCCGCCAGCATCGCTGCCATTACCAGATAATCGGCAGCAAGCTCGAGCCGCAGCTCCTTCATCATCTCGACGTATTCCACATACTGGCGCGTGATGTCGGCGATCGGGATGTCCAGAATATCCAAGTTCTGACGCCGGATCAGATACAGCAGCAGATCGAGCGGCCCCTCGAACGCATCGAGGATCACTTCCAGGGCATCAGGCGGGATGTAAAGGTCTTTCGGGAGGGTCACCAACGGCTCCCCTTGCACCACCGCAAAGGGCATTTCCGCCTGTTGCGGGTGGTCCTCCGGATGCCGATACATCCCCACATCAAGCTCCCCAATAGTGCAGCGACATAGCGGCCCGCACTTCGGTCATGGTTTCCGCTGCGCTTCTTCGCGCAGCGGCGCAGCCCGCCTCGATGATCGTGCGCACCCGAGCCGGGTCCTCTTCCAGCTGGCGGGCACGCTCCTGAATCGGGCCAACCTCCTGGAGCACCGCCTCGATCACGGGCTGCTTACAATCGATGCAGCCGATCCCCGCCGAGCGGCAACCCTGCTGCACCCACTCTTTGACTTCGTCGCTCGAGTAGACCTCGTGGAACTGCCATACCGGACACTTTGCAGGGTCTCCCGGATCGGTGCGTCGCACCCGGTTGGTGTCCGTGGGCATGGTGCGCAAGGTCTGTTCGATCTTGCTTGGATCCTCGCGTAGGGCAATGGTGTTCCCGTAGGACTTGGACATTTTCTGGCCGTCGAGGCCGGGCATCTTGGAGGCCTTCGTGAGCAATGGCTGGGGCTCCGGAAGGATGACGCGTCCTCCACCTTCCAGATAGCCAAGCAGACGCTCCCGCTCCTCTTCGGTGATATTCTGCTGCCCTTCGAGTAGACCCCTGGCCTGCGCGAGGGCCTCCTGATTACCCTGTTCCTGATAGCTGCGACGCAGGCCAGCAAAGCTCTTGGCCGCCTTTTTCCCCATCTTCTTCGCCGCGGCTTCCGCCTTGTCCGAGAAGTCGGCCTCGCGCCCGTAAATATGGTTGAAGCGTCGCGCGACCTCCCGTGTGAGCTCCACGTGGGCGACTTGGTCTTCGCCGACCGGGACCTGTCCCGCCTTGTAGATCAAGATGTCCGCGCTCTGCAACAGAGGGTAGCCGAGGAAACCGTAGGTGGCCAGATCCTTGTCGCGTAGTTTGTCCTGCTGATCTTTGTAGCTCGGTACCCGCTCCAGCCAGCCCAGAGGCGTGATCATGGACAGCAGCAGGTGCAACTCGGCATGTTCCGGGATCAGCGACTGCACGAACAGCACCGCCTTTTCCGGATCGATACCCGCCGCCAGCCAGTCGACCACCATGTCCCACACGCTTTCGGGGATGATCGAAGGATCGTCGTAGTGTGTCGTCAGCGCGTGCCAGTCGGCGACGAAAAAGAAGCACTCGTAGTCGTCCTGCAGGCGTACCCAGTTTTTTAGAACTCCGTGATAATGGCCCAGATGCAGCCTGCCTGTGGGTCGCATACCAGAGAGTACGCGGGAATGCTGTATGGGCACAGAGTTCAATAGCGGATCCTCGTCGCTGTGGTTCGTGGACTCGACGCGCGGTCCGGTACCGCGCCCTACCCGGCGTGCTACAGGCCAGCCACGCCCTTCGCCAGACCCTGCACCGCCTGCACCAGCGGCCACAGCACCTTGCCCAGCAGACCAGTGGCCAGCAGGGCGACGATGATAATCAAGCCATAGGGCTCGAGGCGGGAAAAGCCCAAGGCGACTTTCGGTGGCAACAGGGAAGCTAGGACCCGTCCACCGTCCAACGGCAGTATGGGCAGCAGATTCAGGATCATCAACACCGCATTGATCAGAACGCCAGCACCGCCCATGTAGAGCAGAGGTAGGGCTACCCACTCCGACGCATCACCCAGGGCGAGGCCCACTCGGATCACCAGCGCCCACAACAGGGCCATCAGCAAGTTCGCGCCGGGGCCGGCCAGGGCAACCAGCGCCATATCGCGGCGCGGATTGCGCAGGTTCTTGGCGTTGATCGGCACCGGCTTCGCCCAGCCGAAAAGAAACCCCGTCAGTAGGTAGGTAGCCAGTGGCACCAGCACTGTTCCGATGGGATCGACGTGCCGTAGCGGATTAAGCGTCACCCGCCCCAGCATCTTTGCCGTGCCATCACCCAGTTGCTTGGCCACCCATCCGTGGGCCGCTTCGTGCACCGTAATGGCAAACAGCACCGGGATCAGCAAGACGCTGATCTGTTGAATGGTGCTCAACTCCTGCATCTGAATCTGGCCTCCGCCGCCCGATCACTCATGGCGCCATCATTCCTGGAACACCGTAGGGTCGCCCTTGCCTACCCGAACGACCACCGGGCTCGCTTCCACCATGTCCACCACAGTGGTGGGCTCGAGCCCACAGTGCCCGCCGTCGATGATTAGATCCACATCGTGGTCGAGCCGCGAACGCATCTCGTAGGGGTCGGTCAGGGGCATATCGTCGCCCGGCAAGATCAGGGTACTGCTCATCAAGGGTTCGTTAAGCTCGGTGAGCAGCGCCTGCGCGATATTGTTGTCCGGGATGCGGATGCCGATCGTGTTGCGCTTCGGATTCTGCAGTCGGCGCGGTACCTGTTTGGTCGCCTTGTGGATGAAGGTGTAAGGCCCCGGCGTTAGATTTTTCAGCAAACGAAAATTCTGATTGTCGACCCTCGCGTAACTCGCAATCTCGGACAGGTCCCTGCACACCAGGGTGAAATTGTGCCGGTCATCGACTTTCCGCACACGCCGGATACGTTCCATCGCGGTCTTGTCTCCGATGGCACAGCCGAGTGCATAGCTGGAGTCCGTGGGGTAGATGATCACACCCCCCCCTTGGATGATCTCCACTGAACGCCGGATCAGCCGCGGCTGCGGATTGTCCGGGTGTATCTGAAAGAACTGCGCCATGAACCAGTCAACAACCTAGCCGTCAAGACCGGCAAAAATGCCTACACCACCGCGCTCGAGAGCGCGGCACCAGTTGGGCTCGCGAGCCGCCAATCCCGCCAGATCGGCACGCACGTATCCGGCAAAGCCGGGATACGACCCAGGGTCAACCACGAATTTTCCGGGCCATGATAGTCCGATCCGGCGGAGGCCAAAAGCCCGAAATCCTGGGCGTGCTTGGCCATGGTGAAACATTCGTCCCGGCTGTGGCTGCCGGACACTACTTCGATCGCTTCGCCTGCGCACTCGACGAACTCGCCGATCAGGCGGCGCAGCTTGCTACGCGTGAAGCGGTAACGTGCAGGATGCGCGATCACCGCCTGTCCTCCCGCACTTCTGACCCACGAAACCGCCTCTTCAAGCGACGCCCAGTCTCCCCGCACGTAGCCGGGCTTTCCGCGCACGAGGTAGTGGCGAAAAACCTCTCGTACATCCTTCGCCCTCCCTTGGGCAACCAGGAAGCGCGCAAAATGGGTGCGCCCGATCAAGTGCCCGCCAGACAGATCTTTTGCCCCTGCGTAGGCCCCGGCAATTCCGCTCTTGTGCAGCCGCCGCCCGATCTCTTCCGCGCGCCACGCTCGAAAGTTCAACAACCGGGAAAGGCCTTGTTGCAACTCCAGGCCGCGCGTATCGATGCCGAGGCCGACCAGGTGGACGGTGGTCGCCTGCCAGGTAACGGAGATCTCGACCCCGGGCAACAG
>JAHEIA010000269.1 GCA_024639625.1 Chromatiales bacterium | reverse complement strand
GGGCTGGTGCAGATAGCGGTCCTCCAAGTTCGCAAGCTCCGGCACCCAGTGCCGGACGTAAGCCCCGTCGGGGTCGAAGCGTTCGCCCTGCAGCACCGGATTGAAGATCCGAAAATAGGGTGCGGCATCGGCGCCGCAGCCGGCCGTCCACTGCCAGCCCATGGTATTGTTGGCGAGGTCGGCATCGACCAGGGTGTCCCAGAACCAGCGTGCGCCGGACAGCCAGTGGACGCGCAGGTTCTTGGTCAACAGGGACGCCGCGATCATGCGCACCCGATTGTGCATCCAACCCCGGCGCCACAGTTCGCGCATCCCGGCATCGACAATGGGGATCCCGGTCTGCCCCCGTTGCCAGGCGCTGAGCAGCGTGCTTGCCTGCGCGTCCGGCGCCCAGGGGAAGTCTGCGAAACGCGGATCGAGGGGCTGCTCCGAGGTCTGGGGGAAGTGGTGCAGGAGATGATAGGAGAACTCCCGCCAGCCCAATTGCCGAAGATACGCGTGGCCAGCGCTTTCCAGGCCGCCCGCGGCAGCGGATTGGGTTCTGTCCTGCAGCGCCCAGCGGATCTGCGCGGGCCCGATCTCGCCGAATCGTAGATGCGGGGAGAGACCGGAGGTCCCGGGCACCGCGGGCAGGTCACGGCGCGCCGTGTATCCCCCAAGCGCCTGATCGAGGAAGCGCCCGAGCCGGTTCAGCGCGCCTTCCTCCCCCGGCGTCCAGTGTTCGCGCAGGCCCCCGTCCCAGGGGATCGTCGGCCGCAGGGCGAGCGCGTCGAGACTCACCGATGGTAGGCTCAGATCGGGGCAGGGGGGCAGGCGAGAGGGCCCCGGTCGCGGCGCCGTGGGAGGCAGCGCCCGCTCGAGTGCAGCCCGCCAGAACGCGCTGAAGACGCGAAACGGCGTCCCTTTTCCGGTCTTCAGATCCTCAGGCTCGTGCAGCAATGAAGCATTGTGCCCGGAGCAGACGAGCCCCTGTTCTTCGAGTTTCGAGGCAATGCGGGCGTCACGCGTCATGGCATCGGGTTCGTACAGCCGGTTGCAAAACACGTGGCTCGCCTGGCTTCGATCCGCGATCCGGCGCAAGGAGTCCAGGCTGGGCCCACGCAGGATCAACAGGTCCGAACCGCGCGTGCGCAGATCCTGCTGCAATGCCGTCAGGCTGTGGTGCAGCCACCAGCGGCTTGCGCCACCCGGCTCCCAGGGGGCCTCTTCTTCCGGCGCATGGATATACACCGGCAACAGCCGCTCGCAGCAGCGCAGCGCCTCCTGCAGCGCCGGGTTGTCGCTGAGCCGCAGATCGCGGCGAAACCAAAGGATTCCGCAGCTCACGCGGTGGTTCTCCCGCGCGCGGCTATGGGTAGGGCGATTCGGTGCTCTGCCATCCTCGGGGCCAAGAGAGTGCCGCTTGGATGGAGCCGTTTCGACAACTTGTCGTGCGTGGCGGTGGTTGGTGAGTTCATCGGCTGCTAAATCTCCTCGTGGGCCGTGGCGGCGGATTTACGATGTCTTTGTTGGCCAAAGCTAAGGTTATCCAATTTTGTCGATCCGCTCTTCTCAATGTCGAATGGCGGGGGTATCTTGTTCCAGGCAAGAGTCGGGACCCTCTGCGCCTGAAATAGGAAGAGTGCGCCGAGACGGCGCTAGGAAGGCGAATGGCTGGAAACAATAATAACGAATTGACACCGGTTGGCGAGGCGATCGCGAGGCTTGTTCTAGCCTGCCCAGGTTTCGGATTCTATCGCTTCGAGTTCGTCGCGGAAGAGCCGATCGTACTTCCCCCTTTCCCCGGTTCCGCCTGGCGCGGCCTCGTCGGGCACGGTCTGCGGCGCACCGTCTGCGTCACCCGTCAACCGCGTTGCGAGGGTTGCCTCCTGATCGGCAGTTGCGTCTATTCCACCATCTTCGAGTCGCCCCCTCCCGACGCGACCGGCAACGGGCGCTCAGACGCGCAGGCGCCGAGCCCTACCAGGTGAAGCCTTTCGGCAACCGGCAGAACACCCTCGTCGGGCTGGCTCTCGCAGCGGAGCGGATCCGCTTCGGGGAAATCGAAATGCAGACCACGCAGGGTCATCGCCAAGGAAACCGCTATGAGTGAGACCATCATCAAATGCCCGCAATGCGGCTTCGAGATCCCGATCTCGGAGGCATTGAACGCCCAGATACGGGCCGAGCTGGAGCAGGGCCTGCGCACCGAGCACGAGTCCCGCTTGCAGCGCGCGGTTGCCGAGGCCGAGCAGCGGGCCCGCCGTTCTCTCGACGTCGAGCTCGCCGACCTGCGGGAGCAGGTCGGAGAAAAAGAGAAAAAGGCGGAAGAGGCGGCCACCCGGGAGCTGGAGCTGCGCAAGCGGGCGCGTGAACTTGAAGAACAGCAGAAGACCCTGGCCGAGCGGGTACGCAGAGAGCTGGAGGAAGCTTTCCGCAAAGACGAGGCGGAGCGGATCCGCACGGCTACCACCCAAGTCGAAGCGCGAGTCCGGGAGCAGAGCGCGCTGGAGCTCAAACAGCTCCAAGCCGACCTCGCGACCCAGCGGCAGAAGGCGCGTCAGGCCCAGGAGGCGGAGTTGGCTCTACGCAAGGAGAAGACCGCCCTCGAGGAACGGGCCCGCGAGCTGGACCTGGAAGTGGCGCGTAAGGTCGACGCGGAAAAGCAGCGCTTGGAAGAAGGCATACGCAAGAATATCGGGGAGGAGCAGGGACTGAAGCTCAAGGAAAAGGAGAAGCAGATCGAAGACCTGCGCAAAGCGTTGGAGGACGCCAAGCGGCGCAGCGAGCTGGGCTCCCAGGAGCTGCAGGGCGAGGTGCTCGAGCTCGACATTCAGGCGGCGCTCGAGCGCGAGTTCCCGCAGGACCGAATCGACCCCGTGCCCAAGGGTATGCGGGGTGCCGATATCGTCCAGCGGGTGCGCAACGAGCGCCTCCAGGATTGCGGCATCATCGTTTGGGAAACCAAGAACACCAAGCTCTGGCAGCCGGCCTGGCTCGACAAACTGAAACAGGACCAGCGCACGGTGGGCGCGGCGGTCGCGGTATTGGTTTCCGTCGCTCTGCCCGAGGGGATCGAAGGTTTCGGTCGCATCGACGGCATATGGGTAACCGGTATCAAGACCTGGCCCGCCCTGGCCTCCGCTTTGCGCGAGCAGCTCACCCAGGTCGCCTTCGTGCGAGCCGCCTCAGAGGGGAAGAACGAGAAGATGGAGCTTCTCTATCAGTATCTGGCGGGGGACGAATTCAGCCAGCGTGTCGAGGCCATCGTCGAGGCCTTCGAGGCGATGCAGGGACAGATACGCAAAGAGCGCCGCGCCATGGAGAAACACTGGGCGGAGCGCGAAAAGCAGTTGCAGCGGGTGATCGGCAGCACCAGCGGGATGTATGGCGCCTTGCAAGGCATTGTCGGTGGAAGTCTACCGGCGATTCCTGCGTTGGAGTTGGATGGAGGCGGACTCCTGGAAGACCAAAGTGCGGACTGACACACCGAGCCGGCCCCACCGGTGGTTTGCCCTAGCGGGAGGCGTAGAATAGGCGGGATCCGGATGTGGGGTTCGCCTGAATCCGGCGATCACGCCTCGGGTCGGATGCGCTACCTGGGTGTGTCTCGATCCGATAAGCAGAATTAGAAATATGTTGTAATTATTTGATTATGAAAGAGAAAGTAAGTGTATTGTTTGTCTGCATGGGGAATATTTGCCGCTCCCCAACCGCACACGGGGTGTTCCGCGACCTGGTGCGCCGGGAAGCCCTCGAGGAGCGCATTGTCGTCGATTCGGCGGGGACCCACGCCTATCACGTAG
Organism: Chromatiales bacterium; assembly: GCA_024639625.1. Classification (GTDB taxonomy): domain Bacteria; phylum Pseudomonadota; class Gammaproteobacteria; order Chromatiales; family Chromatiaceae; genus JAHEIA01. The sequence goes on along the minus strand of JAHEIA010000269.1, from coordinate 1,409 downwards.
GGGAGTCACCGGACCGCCGCGCCCGAGACACGGCGAGCAAGCGGGGGATCGATCTTGCCGACCTGCGGGCTCGGCAAGCGGTCGCCGAGGATTTCGAGATCTTCGACTACGTACTGGCGATGGATCGAGACAACTACCGAATCCTCAGCGGCCTTTGCCCGGCACAGCACCGGGGGAAGCTCCATCTGTTTCTTGATTTCGCCCCGGATCTGGGGGTTCGCGAGGTCCCGGACCCCTATTACGGAGGCGGGCGAGGTTTCGAGCAGGTGTTCGATATGGTGGAGGCCGCGGCGCAAGGCCTGCTGGCCGAGCTCCGGGCGAAACGCCTCTAAACAGATCAGCAGCCCCCGCGTGGGGGCTGCTGCGGTAAAACTCTTAGCTGCCGTTGTCCTGCGTCTTCTCGGCTGGTGGGGCGCTGGGGGTAGCTGCCGTTGCCGTGGGTGGAGGGGTAGGCTTCTCCGCGGCCGACGGAGCGGCGTTTTCCGGTTTCGCCGCGGCGCGCGGCGGGGCGGCGATCTCGGGCTTTGCTTGTGCTACCGTCACTGATCCCTGCTCTGCTGCACTCGGGCGCTGCCGAGGGGCCGGGTCTGCCGCCTGGGCCCGGCTTCCGGGTGCGTCGTCGGCGGCCTTGGCCTGGGGAGCGCTGGGTGAATCCGCGGCTCGATCGACGCCGGTCCCGGTTTCGGTGCTCGCTGCAACGGGCGGCTTGCCTGGGTCGGCCGGCGTAGCGGCGCCCTCGCTGGTACCGGTCGCGCTTCGTCGACTGGGTCGGCGAGCGGTGGACCGCCGCCGCTGCGGCCTCGGGGATGGGGGTTTGCTGTCCGTCTGGCCCGTCTCGCTCTCCGCGGCCTGAGTTGGCGCCTGGGCTTCGCCGGAGGCCGGCTGATTCGCGGTCTCCGCGGGCTCGCGCCCTGCAGCGGAGGATCTGCGACGGCCGCCGCGCCGACCGCGCCGGCTGCCGGAGGGTCTCTTTGCCGGTTCCTCGCTTTCCTCGCGCGCTGCGCTTCTTGCCGGCGCCTCGGTCTCGGGCTTCGCAGCCGCTTCGGGGGCCGGTTTCGCCGTGTCTCTCGGCGCCGGGCGGGATTGCGGCCGGGCGGCTTGCGGTCGTTGCCCGCCGCCGGCCACGCTACTGCGGCGGCGAGCGCCACCGCGCGGCCGTTGGTTGGTCTCGCCGGCGCGTCTGCGTGCCGGAGGCCGGGCGGGCGGCCGTTCCGGTTTCGCTTGCGGTTGTTGCGGGGCTTCGCTTTCCGGGGCGAACAAACGGGTCCACAGCCGGCGCAGGAATCCGGCTTTGCGCGGGGCGCTGCGAATCGGCTCTTCCGCGGGTTCGGCACGTTGCGGTGCGGGGGTAGCCGGGGCGATGCGGCGCACCGCCGGTTCCTCGCCCTGGGGCTTGTCCTGCTGTGCGA
>JAHEIA010000268.1 GCA_024639625.1 Chromatiales bacterium | reverse complement strand
ATAACCTGGGTCGGACGCGATCGCTAGCGCAATCGCCTTGCCGATCGCCCCATTCGCTCCCGTTACCATAGCCGTACGCCTGTCTGCTGCTGCCATGAAGGCTACCCTCGCATCCACCCACACAGCCGCTCCGCCGAGGCCGAATCGTCCCCGGCGATGGCTCGCGGAGACCACACTAGCAGAATGCGGCAAGCGTGCACATCCCCGTCATCTGGTGGCGGGGGATTCCCTCCGGGACCCCCACACGACAACATTGTTTCACAAACCGGACGGGCATCTCCCTTTACGAAATCCCTGGGGGAACTACTCTTCTTAGCAACCGCGACGGAAACGCCATTCGGATCGCGGCGGGGCCGACAACAGGGCTTGCGACGTCTGACATGATCGAGGAGAACGGCATCGAGAATGGCTCCTTGCGGGAGATCGCCGGCAAGCAATGCGTGTTCTATGACGGGTATTGGATCAAATGGTATGAACCGCCCGCTGATTCCTTACGCGCCAAGAAGCGGCTGATCGAGGCGTTGACACGGCGCCTGTTCAATCATGTCGAGCACGGGATCAATATGCCGGGCAACCGTCTTGCCGAGGCGAAGCAGGCCTACGAGAGCGAGACCGATCCGGCACGCAAGAGGGTTAAGGGGGCAATGCTCGCCGGCGCCCTGTTCAACCGCGCGGCTGACATTTTTACCAAACTGGTCGAGCTGCAGGAACTGGGGGTAGAGATCGGCACGGCAAACAAGCTGACCCGCGAATGCGGCCAGTGTTTGTTGGACGCGCTCGAATTCGGTAAGAGCGTACGCCACCGCAGCGGTGACGAGAGCATCGACGAACTCTGGGGTGAGCCCTTTAAGGCATTCTCGATTCCGGTCGAAGATTTCTACCGCAGCCGCTATATCAAGATTGCCCAGACCATGCGCGATATCGATCGCATCGCCGAGGCCATGACGGGCGTCTTTTCCGACAGCGCGCCATATTCTGGGATCGCGGCGCACATCAAGGATTTCGCGGACGCCGCCAAGCTGAAATGCGAAACCCTGCGCACCGACCCGGTGATCTTCGACGTCTGGCCACGATTCGTGGTCGCGGGCGAACAGTTGTCCGGGTTCGAGCCGATATCCTCGGCCGCCGCGGGACGAGAAATCGAAGATGCTCGCAGGTTGATCGAACACGGCCGCGAACTGCTGACCTACGTGGCTCGAGCAAGAGTCCCCATGCCCAAGAGCACGGAGAACTACATCAAGGAATGCGACCGCTACCAGGCAACCTACGCCGATCCAAATCGAGTGTAACCGGCTTGCCACAATGGGTGAATCCCACGCCTCGAAACGGAGCGCCCGCTTGCTTTCCGAAATTCTGTGAAACCTGTCAATACTACTACCGAGACAGCTTGTGTTTCACCTGTTTCTTGTGTGTAGTGAGAGCCCTGATATCGAGCTGGGTTCGCGCGCGTAGCCGCCCGTCATGTGAGACCTCTGGCAAGTCACCGCGCAGAGAGATCACCGTGCAGACGACCAGTATCGGCCAGATATGCGGCCGTTTTCGAAGAGCCGCCCGGGTGATTTCGTTTTTTCTTATCAACAGGGGGTCTAATGCGATTGAATACTCGCAAGGTGGACATGAGAACCGTGGTCGAGGTAGATACCAATGACCTCGACGCCAGCATTGCTAAGGAGTTCAAGAATCATCTGATCGAGGTCTTCGAGCAAGATCCCGATGCCGCGGTGATCTTGGATCTTTCGAAGGTCCGCTTCATCGATAGCACCTGCCTCGGGGCCCTGCTCGCCGCATTTCGTCACAATGGCAGCAAGAAAAAGCTAGCGGTAGCGGAACCGCAGGAACCGGTGCAGCACGTCTTCGACGTGGTGCGCCTGTCCAAGGCGATGCCGGTATACGAAACGGTGGTCGAAGCACTGCTAATGACGTCGGGCGAGTGGCCTGCACGCTCCTAACACCTGGTTCTTCGTCAGTCGGATCTACCTCGGGAAACCCTGGACTCCCCGCTCCCCATTTGCCCCACGGCAGACAAGAGTCAAGCAGCGGAAGAAGCCGGGCGAAAAGCGGGTTCTCGGCCGTATCGAGCCGCTCTATAATGTTGCGGGGAATCCGCGGGCTTTGCCGGTGACCGGGAAAAAGATCACGCTCTGCATCGCGAGCCGCGCGGAATATGTGGTGGCAATCCGCGCGGCGTTGCGCGGTTTGGGGGCGGAAGAAAACATCGCGCCACGCACCATGTCGCAGATCGAACTTTGCGTCTCGGAGGCCGTGAATAACTGCATCAAACACGCCTACGGAAATGACCCCGATCAGGAGATAAGGGTCGAGTGGAAGTCGAATGCGCAGACAATCGAACTCGCGATCAGCGATACGGGTCGCCCTATGGACCCTGCACTGATGGAGCAGGCGCGGCACACCGCGTTGCAGATCGACCCCGACGACCCGGCAAGTTTAAAAACCAATGGCTGGGGTCTTTCCTTTATCAACCAACTTATGGACAACGCTGAGTACCGTACGGCGGGCGGTGATAACCGTCTGTTGATCAAATTGGCGAAAGAGCGTTCTCACGAGGATCGGCAATAGGCCTACGGCCACGCCGAGTCACGCCGCCCACCTACGACGGTCCTACCCGGCTTTCACCACCACCAGGGTGATGTCGTCACGCTGCGGGTTAGCTGCCGTAAAGGTGCGGAGATCCTTCAGGATGCCGCTTCGGATATCGGCCGCGCATTTCGTGGAGAGCCTACCCAGACATTCCTTGAGACGGTCCAATCCATACATCTCCCGGTCGAGCCCCTCGGCTTCCAGCAACCCGTCGGACGAGAGCACCAGCAAATCGCCGCTGCGCCAGGAAACCCTCTGTCCCCCAAAGCGGCACTCCGCGTCCGCGGGGAGCAGCCCCGGCGGCGGATAGGCGGATGCCAACTCCAGGATATCGCCCGGTTCCGCACGATAGAGAAGCATCGGCGGACCACCGGCATTCGCGTACTCCAACTGGTGCATCTCCGGGTCGAGCACCACATAGGCCACGGTGAGGAAAATGAAAGCGCCGATCTGCTGCTCGACGATGCGGTCTACCGCCCCCAGAACACCGTCGATCGAGCTGTCAAAACGAATCTGCGTGTGCAACCCGCTCTTGACCATCGCCATGACCATGGCCGAGTGCAGACTATGACCCATCACGTCGGCGATCAACAGAGCGAAACGTCCGTCGGATAACGTGAGATAATCGAAGAAATCCCCACCGACCAGATCCGCTGCCTGACAGTAGCCCGCGCTTTCCATTGCTGCGTTACGGATCTCACCGCTCGGCAACAGCGAACGCTGGATGTCGGCCGCCATACGCATAGACTCTTCACGCGCGATCTCCCTGCGCGCGCTTTTCACCATCTCCTGCAGATTATCTTGCAGCTTGCGATTCAGAGCGCGGAACACGCCCTGGGCGATCGAGCGGTCCGTCTCAAGGGCAAGGTAAAAGGCCTGTCGCGTGATCTCCAACAGTATCGTCGGTGCGATCGCCTCCACGGTGGCGCTTCGCGGCTCGTCCGTGATCAGGGCCATCTCGCCGACGCACTGCCCCGGCTCGCTCAACTCCGCAACCTGAACCTCTCCCTTGAGGATGCGAACCTCCCCCTCGACAATAAGGAACAGGGAATCTCCCGGATCGCCTTCGCGAAACAACACCTCGCCCTGGGCATAGCCCACTTCCCGGGCCGCTTCGCAAATCCTCTGCAGACCAGCGCTCTGCGCATCCAGTTGCGCAAATAGGGATGCACTACGGACGACCTCGAGAATCGGGATCGGGGATTTAACCATCGAAAGCATGCTGGAGCCCCGGCAGTTAGACGGCCCGCCCCGTAAGGCGACCTCGTGCTCGGGTCAACGCACCGACGGAACGGCTTTGCGCAAGATTCTAGCGCGGAAACGCCACCGACGCCGCCTGCTGCGACAAGACTGTGACCTACTCGTTAGTTTCACCCTCTGGCGAATCGGTCGGCTTCCCATGCAAGGCGGAAAGCCTGGCGCCGAGGATGGCCCGAAACAGGCCGCCGTCTGGCTCGCACCGCCGCAACTGCTTTAGAACGAATCGTTGTTGCCGAGATCGCTTCCCCCGCTCCAGAAGAACCATGTCGCTCCGTTCACATCGGTTACGACGTTGTCGCGGTAGCCGCCCGTACTCAGACTGTCGATCAGGAAACCATAGGCATTGGTCCCCGCGGTGATATCGCGAATGTCGTTTCCGCGCACCACCGCATTCGCGGACGCGACAACATCGATGCCCAATGCCTTGTCATCGGTGCTAGCTACGCTTTCGATCGAGTTGTTGCGCACCAGCACGTTGTCCGACGATTCGGAAACCATGACCCCCACCGCATCGAGACTCCCCGCGGCTGCCGATCCGATCGCCTTGATCTGTGAGACGCGGTTGCCCGTTACCACGGTTCCCGGGTTCTCCTTTACGCAGATGCCACACGCTTTCCGGTGCTCCACGCCGGCGACCGTGTTGTCGCTGACCTGCGAGCCGGCAGCGCTGGATTGGAGAAAAATGCCGATCGCTTCGTCGGTCTGGGTCGAACCGCCCGTGGCAAGCACCCGGTTGCGACGCAAGCTATGGCCCGAGCCTTCGAGAAAAAAACCCTGAGAGGTGTTGCCGTCCGCCTGGATATCGTGGATGACATGCCCCTGGCTTGCGGGCCCGTTCAGGTAAATCGCGCCCCAGAAACCGCGTATCAGGCCGTTCTTGATGGTGATGTTCTTGCGATTCAGGGCGGTGATCCCCAGTGTATTGGTGCCTAAACCTGCCACGAGCCCCCCAATCTTCCAACCATTGAGGTCAATGGTGACGTTATTGGCCTGGATATCGATGGCGCTGCCCGCGGAGATCGGGGTGGAAAGGTTGCCGGTCAGGCAATAGATGCCTTGCGCTGTAATGACCTGGGGTAGCGCCGTGATGGGGACGCATTCGGTGGTCTCCGCCTGGACCAGCCCGCCCAGAATCGTAGCCAATGCGAGGAGTCCCGCGCGCGACGGCGCGCTGGATAGACATTGTCGTAACATACCATACCCCCTTGACGTAGACGCCCGCACTCCCGCTGCTCCCTCATCCAAAGTATGGCACTGCACCCGGTTCTTACACCCGGTTCGCGCGAATTTGCGTCATTCTCGCGGAGGAGGCTGCTCCTTTTCCGCGGCAGCTTGC
>JAHEIA010000267.1 GCA_024639625.1 Chromatiales bacterium | reverse complement strand
AGCAATATATCGCGTCGGAGCAGGCGCAAGATCAGCTGCTGGCGCTTGGCGTTGACTCCCTTAACTAGCGCCCGGGCGATTTCCGGATCCCCCTGCTGGACAATGCCGATCTCCTGCGCCTGGCCGCCGCTCTCCACGCTGATCCGCGCACCCGGACCATCGGGCTGGATAACGATTTCCGTGATCTCGACGCGCAACCGCCTGCGCCACGACGCAGGGGCGCAACACAGCAGCTTATCCAGCCACCAATGCCATAGCCCCTCCTGCGGGAACTTGTCCAACCACCTTCCGGGGGTGATCCACTTGGCTAGGGTCAGGTTGCTCAATGACGGCTACTCTGTATCACTGGTCTGCGGATCCGCGGGCTCTCCCTGCGTGCCCGATGCGGCAAGCCCTGGTCGGCGAAAATACTTCCAGGCCAGGACGACATACCCATTTTCTCCCCGGCCCGTTTGCACCACGGCTTCCACCACGTGGACACCGCCACTTTGCGGCACGGTCGCCTCGGACGAGATCCGGTAGATCGGTCCGACGCTCTGGTTCAGGTATTTGCCTTCCACACCCACGGGGGCCGGGGCTGTGGTACCGTCCGCCCGATGCTGCTCCCTGAGCTCAAGGTAGGTCTCCAATTCTTCCGCGCTCATCCCAGGAAGCGCAGAGAGTACCAGCTCCGAGGCAAAAATGGGATTCACTGTACTTTTTCGCGAATAAACCGTCAACGCGGGCTCGAGCCCGGCAAAGATCTGCGGCGTCATTCCCAGCACCTGCTGTAGCTCGCCCACGGTGTCGAACGGCGCATCCTTAGCGCCGAACAACAAGCCTTCCGCAGCGTATTCCTCGTCCTCGGCACCGAACAGCAAATGGCTATCGTCGACGTCGCGCCAATCCAGAATCGCATCCCGCAGCGCCTGGGCTTGTTCCTCTTCCGCTCCCGCATTCAGCAGCAGTTCCTCCAAAAGTTCTCCCTCGGCCATATTCAAATCAATGCGTGCCGATTCGTCGAGCAGCGTGATCCGCAGTTGCGCTCCGGCATACGACCACTCGCGCGCCTGCCCATCGGGCTGCCATTTTTCCTCCGGATCGGTGCTGCCATACAGCATGTGCATCAACCCGTAGTAGAGGCCAGCCTGGGCGAGCGCCTTCCCCTGGTGACTGTCGATCAGGTTTCTCGCCAGCGAGGCCTCGGTACGCTGGGTGAACACCACGGCACCCGCCATGATGGTCAACAGCATGATCACCCAGATGACGAGCACCAAAGCAATGCCGCGCTGCCCCTTGAGCACCGGCTCACCGCACCCTGCCTGGCGCGCGGGCATCATCCGACAACCACTGCCCGGCGATGCATCAGCTGCCGTAGACCTGAGGCAGCCCAACATAGATCTCGGGCCACCATTGATCCTCGAACTCGAAGCGCAGACGCACCGCCAACGGCATCTGCGTTTCCTCCTTCCATTCTGTTTGCCAACTCGGTTCCGGATCGCCGAAGGGGGTACCGAAGTATTCCACCTCAATCTTCTCCAGCCCCTCCAAGAGCACCTTTTGGCCGAACACCTCGCGCAGTTCCTGCTCGTCCTCGGCACCCGCGTCGACCCGGCTGCGACCGTCGCGCAGCGAGACCCATTCCGGCACGTCCACCTCCCCCTCCAACACCTCGGGGTGATGCAACCAGTAGGTCAGTAGGAGTTGCCCACCCCCATCCTGGGAGCGCTCCTCCAGGCGCACCAGATAGAGTCCACCCAAACCCAGGTACGCCGAGAACGGAGTGATGAACTCCAGCGCATTCTCTTCGCCGGCGAACAACAGCTTGCGGCCTTCTGCGGTCTCCTGCAGCAGAGGCTGCGCGTTCTCGAGGCTCCGCTGGATGAACCCCAGCACCTGCCTGACCTCGCTGTTGCGCCCGGCATGTTGCTCCACGCTGTCCCAGCTCTTCGACCCGAGCCGCAGGCCGGAAAATAACAGCACCACCATGAGGCCGATCAGAGACAGCGAAATGAGCATCTCTACCAGGGTAAAACCCCGCATCCAGCGCCGCCGGTTCATTGACGCTGCTCCGCCGGCCCGCGCACCCGCAAGGAGTGCAGGGCGACCCGCCGCTCGTGGCCGCCGGTGGACCAAGCGACCTCGACATCGACCTGCAGGGGCTCTACATCACCCAGATTCTCCGGCAGGTCTTCGCTGGTGAACGGGACCAGCGATACCCGCCAGCGGTAGGTTTCGTCTTCCTCGCCCCGGGCTTCACCTTCCTCCAGCGCAATCTCGGAACCGACGCTGGCCAGTTTGGACTCCGCCAGCATGATCGCCTTGGTGTACTCCTCACTCAGGGTCACACCGCGCATACCGGTCGAATACACCTGCATCAGAACCCCGAGCGACAGGGCAAGCACGGAAAAGGCGACCAGCACCTCGAGTAGAGAGAAACCGGTTTGCGGGCGCAAGGCGGGCACCTGATCTCAGTCCAGGATCTGGACGCGACCGGTGAGCCAGTCAATGTCCACCTTAAAGGAACGTTCGCCTCGGGCCAGGGTCACCCGTCCTCCGGTCGAGCTGCCGTCCGGATAGAATCGAATGCCACCCGCGCGGTCGCCAGTGAGCTCCGAAGCAACGGTATCGATTTCCACCTCCAAACCGTCGGGGATGGAGAAGTTTTTCGCCCGCCCGCTGACCGTGTATCGACGCTCCTCCAGGTCCAGCAGCACCACGGCCTCGGTCTGCCGCGCAGCGGCGTAGTCGCGGGCGAAACGCAGGGCCGCCGCCACTTCACGCGCCGTACTCTTGAGCTGCAGGCTCGGCATCGCCGCCGAGAGCAGCGGCGGCGTCACCGCTGCCGCGAAAGCGGCGATCACCAGGACCAGCATCAGCTCGAGCAACGTGAAGCCACGGCTCGCGCGCGCAGCCGGCCTTAGACTACTCCCAACTGGCGACGTCCCGGGCTTCACCATCCCCACCCTCGGCATTATCGGACCCCAATGAGTAAAGATCGAAGACCCCGTTCTGCCCCGGCGATCGGTACTGGTACTCATAGCCCCAGGGATCCTTCGGCAGCGTCTTCTTGCGCAGATACGGTCCGTTCCAATTGGGCGCATTGCCGGGATCCTCCACCAGGGCAACCAGGCCCTCGCTGTTGTTCGGATAGCGCCCCACCTCCAAACGGTACAGATCGAGCGCGGCGCTCATGTCTTCGATCTGAAGTTTGGCGGTCTTGCTTTTCGAGTCGCCGAGGTATTTCATCACTTGGGGCCCGACCAGGCCTGCGAGCAGGCCCAGGATGACAAGCACCACCAGGAGCTCGATCAGGGTGAAACCGGCCGCAGCGGGTCGAGGAAAGAATCTTTTCATGACAACGGTTCCTATGACATTGAATTCAGAATGCAAGCTGATTAACGCTGATGATGGCCACTAGGATCGACATGATGATGCCGGCGACGATGACACCAAGGCCGACGATCAAGAGCGGCTCGAGCAAAGCCAGCAGACGCTGCACCGTGGAACGGACCTCTTGATCGTACATGTCCGCCACCTTGCTCAGCATCGAATCGAGTTTGCCGGACTCCTCTCCCACCTTGATCATCTGCAACGCCAGGCGCGGCAGCACCTGCTGCTCCATCAAGGGCCCCGCTAGGCCCTGGCCGTGGCGCAGTTTGCCGGCGGCCGTGGCGACCCCTTCGGCGATAATTCGGTTGGATATCACATCCTTGACCAGATTCAGTGCCCCGAGGAGCGTAACCCCGTTCTCCAGCAGGGTGGCGAGCGTTCGGCTGAGACGTGCGGTCTCAACCTTAGCCACCAGGTCGCCAAACAGCGGCATCGCCAGCAGCCGGCGGTCCCAGGCGACTCGGACCTCCGGTCGCGCCAGGCGCGCTCGTATCCACCACACCGCGCCCGCAACCGCCAGAGCAAGCAGCCACCAATAGCCGCGCACCAGGTCGCCGGCCCCGATCACGATGCGGGTCGGCAGTGGCAGCGCTTGCCCCATGTCGGCGAACATCTGGGCAAACTGCGGCACCACCAGGGTGAGCAACAGGGTCACCGACAAGCCCGCCACCAGCAACAGGATAATCGGGTAGACGAGGGCGGACTTGACACTGTCGCGCAACTCGGCCGAGCGCTCCAGGTAGTCTGCCAGGCTGGCCATCACCGCCTGCAGCGTACCGCTCGCCTCGCCGGCACGTACCATGTTGATATATAAAGGTGAGAATACCGACCCCTGGGCCTCCAGGGCCGCCGAAAAGGACGCCCCGGCGCGCACCTTGTCCTGCACTCCGTGCAACAGCTTGGAGACATGATCCTCTTCCGAAAGATCGAGCAGGATCTGCAGTGATCGGTCGAGGGTCAACCCAGCTTCGAGCAGGCTCGCCAGTTCCCGGGTTACCAGCATCACCTGTTTCGGCGGGATGCGTCTGCCCCCCCGACGGCGCAGCCCGAACCGCAGCTCGCCGCCGCTGCGAGCCGCTTCGACGCGCACCGGAATATGGCCCTCGGCCTGCAGGAGACGGATCGCCCCCGCCTGGTCGGCGGCCTCGATCTCACCCTCGACCGGCTCACCGCCGGACTTGATTGCCTTGTATGCGAAGACCGGCATAGGGGCCTCAGGAGTCCTCTGTCACGCGCAGCACTTCCTCGATCGTGGTGAGGCCAAGAACCGCCTTGCGCAGCCCATCGTGGTACATCGTATCCATGCCTTCGTCGACCGCGGTCCGTTGGATATCCGTCGCCCCGGCATGGCGCATAACCAGGTTGCGGATGGTATCCGTCATCACCAGCACTTCGCCTACCGAAAGCCGCCCGTAGAACCCCGAGCCACCGCAGCTCTTGCAGCCCTCGGCACGATACAACATCAGATCGCCGGTGCCCGGGGCGAAGCGGCGCAGCTTTAGCTCGTCCACCATCGCCGGCAGCGCCGGATAGGCGCTACGGCATTCCTGGCACAAGCGACGCACCAGCCGCTGTCCGAGGATGCCGTTCACCGTAGAGGTCAAGAGGTAGTCGTCGACCCCCATATCCAGCATGCGGGTCACGCCACCGGCCGCATCGTTGGTGTGCAGGGTCGAGAGCACCAGATGACCGGTTAAGGCCGACTGCACCGCGATGCGGGCGGTTTCCAGATCGCGCATCTCACCGATCATGATCACATCCGGGTCTTGGCGCACGATGGCCCGCAGCGAGTTGGCGAAATCGAGCCCGATCTGCGGCTTGACCTGGATC
>JAHEIA010000266.1 GCA_024639625.1 Chromatiales bacterium | reverse complement strand
CTGCGCAACGGCAATGCATCGATCGGCCGCCTGGCCAATTATGACGCACTGACAGGTCTACCGAACCGCAAATACTTTGAAGAGACACTGCGCCGGGAGCTCTTGGCCACGGTGAGGAGAAACGGGAAGGCCGCAATCCTGTTTGTCGACATCGACAATTTCAAACACATCAACGACGCCTTTGGCCACCATTCCGGTGACCATATCCTCAAGACCGTCGCGAAGCGCCTGGCGAACGTGATCCGGGAAACAGACCTTGTGGGGCGCCACCAGGGGACAGAGGGGAAAAACGTCGCGCGATTCGGGGGAGATGAGTTCCTGCTACTACTGTCCGACATCGGCAAGCCCCAAGACACCGCAGACGTTGCGCGACGCCTCTTCGAAACTACCAGGAGCCCGATTGAGTTTGAAAACGTCAAACTCACTGTCACTATGAGTATCGGCATTGCAATTTGCCCCGACCACGGCACCGAACCCACCAGCCTGATCAGGAATGCGGACAGCGCAATGTACGAGGCGAAGAACCAAGGGAAGAATCGCTATTGCCTTTTCCAGGCTTCCTCAGCGACAAAGAAAGCGATCCCTGCTGCTGCGAAGGGCGCGCAGGGCGAACGGCGGCTTGGCGAGAAGCCGCCTGGAAGAGCGGGGGCCGAAACGACCACCCCGAGTACGGAAACAGGAGAACTGGCGCGGTTGCGCACGGAGATTCAGCAGATCAAACAAGAGCGGGATTTTTTGATCCAGGCCGCAAACATCATCTCGAGGGGGGCTAACAAAGACTAAGACGGTTTTGAGTTATCCAATCTACGAGTTGCTGACACGGAAATCAGGGAGTAGTTATGTCGATTCTGAACAAGATCCAAGCAACGTTAGGACGGAAACAAGAAGCCGCGGGAACCACACTGGAAAGATTCGCGAAAATTCCTCTGCGCCAGATGCGCCGACGGGAACCGCCCTTCGACGACTGGCGCTCTCCGGAGACAAAGATCCCTTCGGTACTGGAAGACCTGTTCGAGGGGTATGCCCGGCTCTACCAGTTGTATGTCTTCTACCGACTGACCGCAAGACGCTTCGGATTCGAAATCGCTGATCACGTTCTTCAGTATCAGGTCGAGAGTATCAGCAAGACGTCCAGCGAGATGGGAACGCTGTTAGCGCGCGCGATCCGACGGATCCACACGGAAACCATCCACCATATCAACGAGCCTCAGGCAGCAGCACGTAACGGAAGCGAGACCCGCGCGCCCGTCGAGCACAGGATCGCGACGGAATTCCTTACTGTTGGCGACGCCGCTCCGTTCTATGCCCGTCAGGAAGACGATGAGCCTGGGCGGACACGCGGTATGAACGGGACCGCTTCCGAGTTGGCAGAGTGTCTTGCCCACGCAAAGATTTCCGCACGGAACCACTTCCAGCCGATTGTCGAAACGATCAGAATTGAATTCAGATAGAGCTAACGATGGCATCACGTGGATTGCGCTCGATTTGAAGTGACGTGCATAGCTCGTCGTAGAGCAGCTGTCGGGTTCTGGGGTTTCGCCCCATGCGTGGCGGAGGGAAATGCAGAGAGGGGCCGCTGAAGCCGGGGATCTCGATGCGCGCGCTCGGCGCCGGGATATCCTCGGCGAGCAACGCCACCTCGCTTCCATCAAGGTGATTCCGCTTGTGGATTAGAGTTCCGCTCCGGTCCGGGCAGCCGGAACTTCTCAAGCGATGCCCGCACCCGCTCGATCGACCCCTCCCAGCCGGCTCCGGGCACGCGTCTGAACAAGCGTGCGGTCGGGTACCAAGGACTGGCCTCACGCTCGCGCAACCAATACCACTGCGGACTGATGTCCAACAAGATCCACACCGGTTTGCCCAGCGCTCCCGCCAGGTGGGCGAGCACGTTGTCGCCAGTCAATAGGAGATCCAGGGTATCCAGGTACGCGGCGACGCGCGAATAATCAGTGAGCTTTGATTCCAGATTGTGCACCCCCCGCTCCTCGAGAAGCGTCGCGTCCTCCCGGGCAAGCGATCTTTGTAGACTGAACCACTCGCAACCTGCCTCGTCAAAAAGCGGCAGTAACGAGCGAAGCGCCAACCGGTGCCCCGGCCGCGGGCCCCCGCCCCCCCAATCCGACCAAGCCACCCCGATCCTTGCCGCACGCCCTCTCCCCGGCGCGGGAACGGGCCGCTGGTGGGGAGTATGCAAATAGGTTGTGCCCCCCGACAGGCTCTCCAGGGTCACATCCAAGCGCCCCGGCAGGCCGGAGATCGGGCAATACAGGTCGAAACAATCGAGGGGTATGGCATCGGGGTTGTGAAGCTCGGCTACCCCCTCGACTGCTGCGAACAGCTCGCGCAGGGATTCGGGGCAAACCAGCACCAGCTTTCGGCACCGGCCTGCGGCACGCGGCAAGAATCGGGCGAACAGCAAGGCCTCCCCGAGATCGTTCTCCGTGTGCACCAGCAGGATCTGTTCGGATATGTCCTGCCCCTGCCACAACGGCTGGGGACATGGAAAAGACGAGGCTCCCGGCAACTGACTGCGCCATTCATACTCGGGCCAGGCCTCCCGGTAGCGCCCGAGTTGGAGCAGGACAACCCCGCGATTGAAGTGAGCCGCGGCATATTGGCGATCGACCGCAATGGCCTGCTCGTAGGCGGCGAGCGCGGGCGCTAGTTCTCCGAGCCGAGCAAGACAGTGTCCACGCGCATTGGCGGCCTCCGCATGCTGCGGCTGGTGCCGGAGCACGCGATCCAGTTCGCTCAGTGCCTCGCGGTAGCGCTCCGCCTCCGCCAACGCCACCCCCAGTCGAAAACCGGCAACCAGGTTCTCCGGATGACCTTGCCGGACGGCCTGATAGATCTCCAGGGCTTTGTCCAAAGCACCCTGTTGCTGCAGCGCTGCAGCCCGCTCGAGCTGCCTCTGGACCGGGTCGGTCGGGGCCACCTCTGCGAGCGCGGCGTCCGGCAGCGCATAGGAAACCGGCACCAGCGGATCGTCCATATCCAGCACAGCCGGGCAGCGCCAGGGTAAAACCTGCACCGCAAAGATCTCCCGGACCGAACCGCTAAAGCTGACCATGGCCACCACCTGGCGGCGCTCCGTATCCACCACGAATACCCCGCACTGGCGCTCCGCTACCCGGGCGGTCAGCGGCAGGCCAGCAAATACCGCGGTCTCGCGCACCTGGGACAGCCCCACAAAGGCGTAGCGTCCGACGAAATCCAATCCCCGAGTAAAACCCGGCAGTTCCGCAACCCGACGCGTGCGGTTGGCCGCCGCATCCAGGAAGGAGAGCGCACCCACCCCGGATTCGAGAAACCACAGCTTCCCCCCATGCCAGCGCGGCGAGTGCGGCATGGAAAGGTCCCGGGCCAGCACCCTCTGCGTGTCCACCTGGAGCAGAACGCCGCCTTCCGCCTTGCGCTCGCGCCAGCCGCCCGGCGTGTCCGTCTCTCCCAGGGCGGTAACATACGCGGGCGCCCCTTCGCGCATGGCGAGACCGTTCAGGTGGCAGCGGTCGCCGAGATCGTAGGCACTGACAAAGAACGGCCGCCAACGGGGCACCGCGCTGTAGCCGCGCTCCAGGGTGCAGAGGCAGGACATCCGGGTGTTGACCAGCCAGAGGGTCTGATCGCCGGCATAGGCCAACTCGTGGCTGTCGATATCGCCGGTGACGTGCACTCGCCGCGGCAGGTAGCAGGCGTCGCACCCAGCCATGGCCGCGGGGAGTTTGCTGGTCACCGCCGGCAGGTTCGCGTACTCCCAGACCTGGAAGCCGGTGCCCACGGTCAAGCGCTCGCGGCTTGTCGCTACGCCCATGGGCGTATCCAGGGCACAGAAGTGCGTGTTCAGCACCCCACCTTGATCGCGAAGAAGTATCAACTGCCCGGCCTGATAGGTGGATACCGCAAGCGATACGCCGAGCTCGCGCAGCAGCGCAGGAAAGCTCGGGCTGTGTTGGCTGGCGAAAGGAGCGGCCATGGCGCTTCGAGGGTAGCGCAGATTGCCTTCACTGGAAAAGAATCCGCACCGGGGGAGCCGTCAACGGCGCCGCGGACTACTCCCCGTTGCGGCACCCCTACCCGGTTGTTATAGTCGTCCGTGCGGGTTGCAAAGGGACTCACAGCAAGGAGACGCGATGGAACGACCAGCAGGGACACCCAGCCGGCGCAAGCTGCTCACACTGCTGGTTGCGGAAATTCTTGCGGCGGCAGCCGTATCCCCCGCCCAGGCCGCAGACATGAGCGTGGCCGCAGGTGCCGTGGCAAGCGCAGCCGACGGCCTGTGCAGCCTGATCGAGGCGCTGGAAAACGCCAACGCGGACGCCCAGCTACACGGCGACTGCCCGGCCGGGTCCGGCCCGGACAGCATCCATCTGGCGGCGGCCAGCATCTACACCCTGAACGCCATCCACAACCTGACCAACGGCAACAATGGGCTGCCCTCGGTGACCAGCGCCATCAGGGTGGAAGGCAATTCCTCTACCATCGAGCGCAACGCCGCCAGTGCGGCCGGCTTTCGGATGTTTCACGTTGCTGCGGGCGGGGACCTTACCCTCAACGCGCTGACCCTGCGCAACGGCGAGGTGCGCGGCACCACCACCGGCGGCGCCCTCTACAACGCTCCCGGTGCCCGGCTCAGTCTCAGGGATAGCGTCGTCTCGAACAACCGATCGCAGGCCAGCGCCGGAGCCATCGCCAATCACGGCACGCTACTGCTAAGCAACAGCACGGTTTCCAGCAACCACAGCGCCGAGCAAGGCGGTGGCATCGACAACGGCGGAATGCTGGAGCTCACGGCAAGCAGAATCTCGGACAACACAGGCCGTCTAGGCGGCGGCATCTACAACAGCGGCAGCCTCAACCTCAGCGGCAGCACGATCTCGAGAAACAACGCCTTTGGCGGAGGGGTTCTGAACATAGGCACAGCCAGTCTGGCAAACAGCAGCATCACCGACAACTTCGCCTACGGCGTCGGTGGCTCTTATGGTCTAGGCGGGGTCGGCGGAGTGGTAAACGATACCAGCGGTCTACTGATCGTCGCTGCGAGCACCATCTCCGGCAATCAGGGTGCCAACGATCCCGGTGGCTTGTTAAACGAAGGTGTGGCCAACCTGACGGCTAGTACGATCACCGATAACTACAGCCTCTACGGGGCAGGCGGCGTCGCCAACAGCGCCAGCGGGGTCCTAACCCTTACGGCGAGCACGGT
>JAHEIA010000265.1 GCA_024639625.1 Chromatiales bacterium | reverse complement strand
GAGCAGCGGGTTGCGTAACGGATTGTGCGAAAAGATCGATAAGACTTCGGATCGACTATTGAAGACATGCAGGTTCTCGAACAATACCATCAATAGAAGCGTGCTGTTGCGCGCCGCCGCCACCTCCATGCCGGCACTCAAAAATTGCTGAAAAACCAGGAACGACACACTACCCATGACCAGAGCCGACAATACTACGCGCTCCACCATCAAGCGATTGAAGATCGGTTCCTCGGGGGGGCGCGGCCTTCGCTGCAACTCGTGCCCCTCGCCCGGCTCGAAAGCCAAAGCAACATCCTGGATCCCATTGGTTACTAGGTTCAACCACAATAGCTGGACCGGCAACAGAGGCAAAGGCAACTCTGCGAAAAGGGCGAGCGTAAACAGGACCAGCTCGGCGGCCCCGGTCGAAATCAAAAGAAAGATGACCTTACGCACGTTGGAATAGGCGATCCTGCCCTCCTCGATTCCGTTGACGATGGAGGAGAAGTTGTCGTCCGTGATAATGATTTCCGCACTTTCCCGCGCCACGTCGGTGCCCTTCTGCCCCATGGCCACTCCGACGTGTGCGACACGCAGAGCAGGTGCGTCGTTGGCGCCGTCTCCGGTGACCGCCACGAAATGCCCGTTGCGTGCGAGGGACTCGACGACAGCGAGCTTCTGGTTCGGCTCAACTCGAGCGAACACCTTGGAGCTTGCGACGACCCGATCGAAGGCAGCGGCGCCTTCTGCTTCCGCTCGGCGCAGTTGCGGTCCGCTGACGACCTGTTCGCGCTGTTCGACCAAACCCAGCTCGGCCGCAATGGAAAAAGCGGTTTCCGGATGATCGCCGGTAATCATACAGACGGACACTCCGGCGCTTTGACACTTGCGGACCGCCGCTTTGGCCTCGCTGCGCAAGGGATCAATCAATGCGATCAGCCCGACCAGGCAAAGGCCGCTAAGGTGCTCGGCGGAAAATACCGCCCCCGGCGCCAGATCCATGCGCCCATCGGCGATCGCCAGCACCCGAAACCCCTGAGCGGAGTAAGCCGCGGCCAGGGCCTCCACTTGCCTCGCATCCAGGGCCGTCTCGGCGCCGTCACACAGCATGCGATCGCACATCGGCAGCAGGCGCTCGACGGCCCCTTTCACGTACGCCAACGGCATACCGTTGTGCTCGTGTAGACTCGCGGCGAACGCCTGGTCCGGTTCGTAGGGAATGCTCGCGATCTCGCGAAACTCGACCAGCAAGTCAGCGCGGCTGAGGCCGAATTTGTGCGCCGCAACCAATAGCGCTACGTCCACGGCGTCTCCGTGTTGTACCCAACCGCCTGCTCGCTGGGCCAAGAAACCCTCGTTGGCAAGCGCCGCGGCTTGGCACAACCTCTCCACCATCTGGTAGCCAAGGGGTCCGGCCAATCCGTCGGGGGCAAGGATCCTGCCGTCCGCGTCGTCCCTTTCCCCCGTCACCTCCCAGGCGGCTCCGTCCGCGAACAGCAGCTTACGGGCGGTCAATTCGTTGACCGTGAGGGTCCCGGTCTTGTCGGATGCGATATAGGTGCAGGAGCCCAGGGCCTCCACCGCAATCAGACGACGGACGATGACGTTGCGCCGCGCCATACGGCGCATGCCGATGGCCAGCGCCACGGTCAAAGCGACCGGAAGGCCTTCGGGGATGGCGGACACCGCCAGAGCCACCGCCAAGAGAAAGATCTCTCCGAGCGAGGCGCCCTGACTCACGGCGACCACAGCCATCAGGACCACCGCGAACGCGACCAACACGGCAACTCGTACCGTGAAGCGTTCCATGCGCACTAGCAGAGGGGGTTTCGCCGCCCTTGCCTCGAGCACGGCCGAGGCGATTTCGCCCACCTGGGTATGCAGCGCCGTTCCTACGACCACGCCCCGGGCCCTGCCGCGCACGGCCAAGGTAGCGGCATAGGCCATATTGACGCGATCCCCCAGCGGGGTATCCGCCGCAACGACCGCGCTTGCTTCCTTGTTCACCGGGAGCGACTCGCCGGTCAGCAGCGATTCGTCGACCTGGAGGTTCTGGTCCTGCAGTAGCCTCACATCCGCCGGCACCTTGCTGCCGGCCTCCAAAAGAACGATGTCGCCTGGCACCAAGACCTCGGCGTCCACCTCTCGAGCATCACCCTCGCGCAGCACCTCAGCCTGCGCACTGACCAGATCCTGCAGCGCCGCAGCCGTTCTTTCAGCGGAGAACTCCTGGATGGCACCGATCAGTGCGTTGATCAGCAGTACGGCGAAGATGAAGCCCGCGTCCGACCACTCGCGCAATAGCAGCGATACCAACGCCGCGATCAGCAGTATGTAGATGAGGGGGCTAAGAAACTGACGGAAGAAGATCTGGGCTGCGCCGGGCGGCCGCGGCCGCGGCAGGGAATTGGGACCAAAACGGGCGAGCCGCGCCTCGGCTTCGGACTCGGCGAGGCCGTGTCGGGAGCTACCAAGGCGCTGCAGTACGGCTTCGCCGGTCAGGGCATGGGGTGCGTCCATGACGTACCACGACCGCTACGGTGGAGGAAAGCGGTGAACACACTGTACGCCAGGGGCCAACGCAAGGCAAACGAGCGGAAGACGAAGCGACGGCGAACGAATCGAGGCCTGCCGGGGATGACGCGTCCGCCGATCGCGGACGCGCATCAAATTCGTGCGGGACTTCAGGCTTGGGCGCGCGCAGAAAACACGCCGATCTG
The DNA here is from genome assembly GCA_024639625.1 of Chromatiales bacterium. Lineage (GTDB taxonomy): Bacteria > Pseudomonadota > Gammaproteobacteria > Chromatiales > Chromatiaceae > JAHEIA01. The sequence continues at coordinate 2,521 of JAHEIA010000265.1, read as the reverse complement.
CTCGAGCTTGGGAAGCAATACGGTGCGCTCCCGATCGATCCGCGATTCCAGCATCTCCAGCATTTCGTTCGTATCGCCGAGAAATTCCGCGGTGAAGTTGAAGTCGCAGTTCTTCAACCACTTCTTGTGATAATCGTCGAACATCTTGCGCAGTGGCTTTTCGCCGTTGATGAATCCCCACGCGATGGACTTCACCTGCGGGTTTTCGTGGGTCAGCAACCGTGGATAAAGACCCGCGTCTTCCTTCGCGAGATGATCCTTCATCTTGTCCGAGAGCGCGCAGATCGTCTCATAAGCGAGTTTCGCGTTAGGCTTGATGGTGAGGATCTCAGGCTTAAGCATGGCACGCAGATCCGAGATCATTTCTAATAGGCTGGCGTGGCGGCTGCGCACGCTTTCAAGGGCAGTCATTTTCCTTTCCTCCTTACCAATGGCTCGAGTAACAACACCGCCCGGTAACATGATCGATACTTGTTCCGCGTGCGGCACCGGTGCCCGGCGGTAGATGTATCTCCAGCTTAAGGACCGGTCTCTGCCGAGTTTCCCCCAGCTTCGCATAAGATGGTATCCCAATTCCGCGCGGCACACCAACAGACCTATTATAATATGTTGATTTTCTTATCTTTCGACCTCGTTAACTGCATAGATGCCGTCGGCGTTCCGCAGATACCCCTTGTAATCCATCCCGCAGCCGAACACATACCGGTCCGGGACCGATAGCCCCACGAAATCGGCGCGAAATCCGTTGCTCCGCGAAAGCCTTTTTTCTACCAGCACCGCAGTCAAGACCTCACGCGCGCCCGCCGAACGGCAACTGCCCACGATCCCCTCCAATGTGATACCTTCATCCAGGATGTCATCGATCACCAACACGCTCTGTCCGCGCAACCTTTGCTCCGGGTGCCGCAACCAGTGCAGCGCGCCGCCGGACGTCCGGCCTCGATATCGGGTTGCGTGGAGATAATCCAGTCGCAGGGGAAAACGCAATCTCGGCAGCAATAGCCCAGCGGGAATCACGGCCCCAGTCATGACCACTAGCACCAGGGGATCGGATGCCGCAAGACGTGCACTAATCAGATCGGCTAGCCGGTCCATGGCGCGTTCGACCGCCGCAGCGGGATGCAGAAGTTCCGCACGCGCCCAAACCGCCAATGCTTGTTCCGCATCGATGTTCAATTAGAGATCCAGTTTCAGATCTGCGGAAGCGGCGAAGCTACCGGCCAATTGGTTCGCTTCCTGCCACGCCGGGTCCTGATGCAGTTCCCCTCGCGTCGGATGCTTGCGCCCGTGCATGCGCAATATCCGCATATGGGCGGCCGGGTCTTGATGCTGCTCTAGTTCGTCGAGCATCGTCAGCGCGGCCGGGCGATCGTTGCACACCAGGACCATGTCGCATCCGGCCCGCAATGCGGACCAGGCGCGCTCCCCGGGCGAGCCGATGCTGCCGGCCGCCGCCATGGAAAGGTCATCGCTGAAGATCGCTCCTTGAAACCCGAGACGCCGCCTGAGCACGTCCTTGAGCCAGAACGACGAAAAACCCGCGAGTTTGCTATCAATCCGGGTAAAGATCACATGGGCCGGCATGATCGCTTCGATGCCGTAGTCGACCATGCGCTGAAACGGCACCAGATCGTCCATCAAGATGTCCTCCAACCGTCGCTCGTCTTGCGGCAGCTCGTGATGGGAGTCCGCGGCAACGCTGCCATGCCCAGGGAAATGCTTGCCGACAGATGCCATACCGGCCGCATGCATTCCCTTCATCCAGGCGCGAGCCAGTTCCGCCACTACCAGCGGACGATCGGCAAACGACCGATCGCCGATCACCTCGCTCACCCCGCGCCCGAGATCCAACACCGGAGAAAAGCTGAAATCCACGCCCGCTGAACGCAGCTCCGCCGCCATCAGCCAACCCAGCTTCTCTGCGGCATGGCGTGAGCGGGCCGCGTTTGTCCGATGCAATTCGCCAAACCAAGACGCCGGAGGCAGTTCGGTAAAGCCGGCACGAAATCGCTGCACCCGACCACCCTCCTGGTCAACAGCCACCAGCAGCGAAGGCTGGCGGATGCGATGGATCTCGGCGGTCAAGGCCTCGAGTTGGGCGGGGGAAGCATAGTTGCGCGCGAACAGAATCACGCCACCCACCGCTGGATGCTGCAAGATCTCGCGCTCTTCCGGGCGCAGTGAAACGCCCTCCAGATCCAGCATCACCGATCCCAGACTCATGGCAGTCTCTCCACGGTTTTCAGCGCAGCGATCACGGGCCGCGATACCGCGTCGGCCCGCACACTCTGCCTGCCTCGCCCCACTCTTGTTCGATACTCCCGGAACCCCCCAACCACCCTCGCGCGGTGCGCCTCACGCGGACGCCTGTGCACGGACGTTAGCGGAATACAGCCGTCAAGCACGGCCCGGTTACCGAAGCAACGAATTCGCACGACAGCTTCCGCCCGGTGTCTGAAGTGTACTGAGTCGACTCGCGTTCAGGGGTGCCATACCGCTAGTGTTCCCGTATCTCGACTAG
>JAHEIA010000264.1 GCA_024639625.1 Chromatiales bacterium | reverse complement strand
GTGCAGCAAATGGTTTCTGGAAAAGGGCTACGGGTTTTTGCGCTTCGTTGAGCGCCTGGATAGCAACCTGTGGATCACCGATCCGCGTGCGCCCGGCTCTCCCTACCAGGGCGTCTTCTGCCACATCAACGAACTTGCAGGCGACGTAACGGTGGACGATCTCATGAACCGGGAAACCATCGTGGAATTCTATCTCAAGGAAAGCGAACAGAAGGACGAGGGGCTGGTGGCTACCAATGTGCGTATGGTGCTGGCGGCACCGCGCTAGTGCCCTCAGATCGCTTGCCGCGCAACATCAAGCGTGGAGTTCGATGCGATAGCTTCGCGGCTGCTCCGACACGCGGACAATATCCCCGCTGTGCATACGGAAACCACCGTCCTCGGCATCTCGGTAATACAGCGCCAGGGTCTCCTTGATCACCGGGAAGGCGAGTCGCCCCCAGGGGACCTGCGCCGCGCTGAACAAGCGAACTTCAAGGCTTTCCGCGCTCGCACCGAAGCTTGGCTGGAGCAGCCGGGCGCGGAAGATCATGTAAACCTGGTTGATGTGCGGCAGATTAAACAGCGCAAACAGTTGTTGCACACCGACTTCCGCATTGGCCTCCTCCAGGGTCTCCCGCGCCGCCCCCTGCTGCAGGGTTTCTCCGTTTTCCATGAACCCGGCAGGCAGGGTCCACAGGCCGTATCGCGGCTCGATCGCCCTTCTGCATAGCAGGATCTTGTCGTCCCACTCGGGGATGCAGCCGGTTACGATCTTGGGGTTCTGGTAATGAATAGTGTGACAGCTAGGACAGACGGAGCGTAGCCGATTGTCCCCTTCGGGGACCCGCCATTGCACCTCGGCGCCGCAGTCGCTGCAGTACTTCATATCTCCTCCGAGGATGGAACGAAAAGCGCACGACCCCGTCACACCGCGTGCGCGCGGTTTTAACTCTAGCGGATTCCGCCGTGCCGACCAACATGACCCATCTCCGGCACTGCCCTTACCCGATCGCTGGGACGCCGCGCTCGGACCCAAGGCGGGGCTTGGGATCCAGCAAAAATCGCCCCGTATGCTACCATCTTTAGGATGGTCAAGACTGTCCCTTGACACCCACACGAGAGCCGATTTCGATGAGCGCTTTGTTAGACCTGTTGCGAGGCTCCTCCGCGTTCTACGGTGGCAACGCGGCCTTTATCGAAGACATGTACGAGCGCTTTCTCGACGACCCGTCCAACGTCGACGAGGCCTGGCGCAACCGCTTCGACGAACTGCACAGGGAAGCCGCGAACGAGATCCCGCATGGGCCGGTACGCGCCAGCTTCGCGCGGCTTGGCGATGAGCGCCAAGCCGCGAGTCGGCAAACCGCGTCCCGCCTGTCGCCGCAGGCTGCGGAGACACAAGCGGCCGTGTTGCGCCTGATCAACGCCTACCGTGTACGCGGCCACCAGAGCGCCGAGCTCGACCCGCTTTCCCTGCGCGAGCGCGAGCCAATCCCCGACCTACGTCCCGAATTCCATCGCCTCGGCGCGGCGGACATGGACCGCATCTTCAACACCGGTTCGCTTTATGCGCCGAATCGGATGGCACTGCGCGACATCGTTTCCCTGGTCGACGAAGTGTATTGCGGCCACATCGGCTGCGAATACATGCACATCACCGATACCCGACAGAAGCGTTGGATCCAGAAACGCATGGAGGGTTACCGGGCCAAACCCGAGATCAGCAGCAAAGGAAAGCGTTGGATCCTGACCGTTCTGACTGCGGCCGAGGGACTCGAGAAGTACCTGCACACCCGCTACGTAGGGCAAAAGCGATTTTCCCTGGAAGGCGGAGAATCCCTGATCCCCCTGCTCGACGAACTGATCCAGCGCGCCGGAAGCAAGCGCATCCGTGAAATCGTCATCGGCATGGCGCATCGCGGGCGGCTCAACGTGCTGACCAACATCCTGGGCAAACCGCCGACCGAAATCTTCGAAGAATTCGAAGGCAAGGTGAGAGAGGATCCCCGGCGTTCCTCCGGGGACGTCAAATACCACATGGGCTTTTCCACGGATATCGAAACAACGGGCGGTGTTCTGCACATTGCTCTCGGCTTCAATCCGTCGCATCTCGCGATCATCAGCCCAGTGATCGAAGGGTCGGTCCGGGCGCGTCAACTGCGGCGCGACGATCACAAGGGGGAGCAGGTCTTGCCGGTGCTGATCCACGGCGACGCGGCCTTCGCCGGGCAAGGCGTGGTGATGGAAACACTCAATCTGTCGCAAACCCGAGGCTTTTCCACCGGCGGCACGGTGCACATCATCATCAACAACCAGATCGGGTTTACCACCAGCAACCCATTGGATACGCGTTCCACCCTGTACTGCACAGACGTTGGGAAGATGGTCCAGGCGCCGATCTTCCACGTCAACGGGGACGACCCCGAGGCGGTAATTTTCGTCACCCGCCTCGCCCTCGACTATCGGCTGCGGTTTCACAAGGATGTCCTGATCGACCTTGTCTGCTACCGCCGCCACGGCCACAACGAGGCGGATGAACCTTCCGTCACCCAGCCGGAGATGTACAAGAAGATCCGCCGCCATCCCCCGGTGCGCGCACTCTATGCCGAGCGCCTGGTAGGCGAGAAGCTGATCGAGCCGGGAGAAGCGAAGCGCATGATGGAGGACTATCGCTCGAATCTGGAGCGTGGTTCCGTGATCTCTCGCCCGGTGCTTTGCGAGCTGAAAAAGACCTTCGCCGTAGATTGGAAGCCGTTCCATCAGGCGACCTGGGACCGCAACGTGGAGACCGGCGTACACAGGGAGAGACTGACGGAAATCGCCGAGCGGCTGGTGAATGTTCCGCAGGACTTCGAGCTTCATCCGCGGGTGGCGAAGATCTTCGCGGAACGCCGCAAGATGGCAGGTGGTGAGCAGTTCGTCGACTGGGGGTTCGCCGAGAACCTGGCCTATGCCACGCTGGTGAGCGAGGGATATGCGGTCCGCCTTTCCGGCCAAGACAGCGGCCGCGGAACCTTTTTCCATCGCCACGCCGCGGTACATAATCAACACAACGGAGACATCCATTACCCGCTACAGCACCTGCATCCCAGCCAGGCCAAATTCGTCGTAATCGATTCCATTCTATCAGAGGAAGCGGTACTGGGGTTCGAATACGGGTTTGCCACAGCCGAACCCAATGCCTTGACCGTGTGGGAGGCACAGTTCGGCGACTTCGCCAACGTCGCGCAGGTGGTCATCGACCAGTTCATTGCCTCGGCGGAGGCGAAATGGGGCCTCAACTGCGGTCTGGTGATGCTGCTGCCACACGGCTACGAAGGACAGGGCGCGGAGCACTCCTCCGCCCGTTTGGAGCGCTTAATGCAGCTGTGCGCGGAGCGCAACATCCAGGTTTGCGTACCCACCACGCCGGCCCAGGTATTTCACATGCTGCGCCGGCAGATGGTGCGCCCGCTGCGCAAGCCGTTGATCGTTATGAGTCCGAAAAGCCTGCTTCGCCACCGACTCGCCACCTCTTCGTTGAATGAGCTCGCAGTCGGGTCTTTCCAGACGATCATCGATGAAGTGGACGAGTTGGATAAGCGGGCAGTCGAACGAATCGTTCTCTGCTCGGGCAAGGTCTACTACGAATTGCTGGAAGGACGGCGGGCACGCGGTATCAACAACACCGCCATCCTGCGCATCGAGCAACTGTATCCGTTTCCGCGAAAAGATTTCGTCCGCGCGCTGCAGCGTTATCCACAGGCGAAGGAAGTAATCTGGTGTCAGGAAGAGCCGCAGAATCAAGGTGCCTGGGACCAAGTGAAGCACCGCTTCTACGCCCTGTTGGAGACCGACAAGCGAATCTACTATGTCGGCAGGCCGGCCGCTGCTGCACCCGCGGTCGGCTATCGTCAACTGCACATCCAACAGCAGGACACCCTGGTCAACGAGGCCCTAACCGGGCAAATCAACCCCTCCATGAACCGAAGGAACGCGCAATGAGCCTAGAGATCCGGGTCCCTGCCCTGCCGGAATCGGTTGCAGATGCGACGCTACTCGCCTGGCATAAGAAACCCGGCGACGCTGTTAACGCCGACGAAAATCTGGTCGACCTGGAGACGGACAAGGTGGTTCTCGAGGTTCCCGCCCCTCGTTCGGGAGTGCTGACCGAGGTGCGTTTCAAGGAAGGAGACACCGTCCAGGCGGATGACGTGCTTGCGCTTCTCGAAGCCGGAGCGGGCAAGCCCGCCGCGCGGAGCGCTGTCAAGCAGGCGACCCCAGCGCCGCCGGTTGCACGCGCAGAGCCGGCGCCACCGGCCGAACCGCCCCCCGCGAACGAGCCGGTGCTCACACCCGCGGTGCGGCGCTTGGTCAAGGAACTGAATCTGGATCCACGCCAAATTTCCGGCAGTGGGAAGAACGGGCGCATCCTGAAATCCGACGTGATGAATTTCCTCGACACCCAGGAGAAGGATCTGGTCTACGTGGATCCGGACGCAGGACTGGAAACCCATGCGGTCGACGAGGTCGGCGCCGGCCTCAGCGGGGCCCCCGACCGCCCGGAACAGCGGGTGGCTATGACCCGCTTGCGTGTGCGCGTCGCCGAACGCCTGGTGCAGGCGCAGCAGACTGCCGCCATCCTCACCACCTTCAACGAGGTCAACCTGCAAGCGGTCAACGAATTGCGCGCCCGCTACCGGGACTCGTTTGAAAAGACCCACGAAGTGCGCTTGGGGTTCATGTCGTTTTTTGTCAAGGCCGCGGTGGAGGCGCTGAAACGATTCCCCATCGTCAACGCATCTGTGGACGGGCAGGACATCATCTATCACGGCTACTACGATATCGGTATCGCAGTATCCTCTCCACGCGGATTGGTGGTGCCGATTTTGCGTGACTGCGACCAGCTCAGTTTCGCCGAAATCGAGAGCAGCATTCGGGAATTCGGCAAGAAGGCGAGCGACGGGAAACTGAGCTTCGAGGACCTGACCGGAGGCACCTTCTCGATCTCCAATGGAGGCATATTCGGCTCCATGTTGTCGACACCCATTCTTAACCCTCCGCAGAGCGCCATCCTAGGCATGCACGCGGTGCAACAGCGTCCGGTGGCCGAGGACGGCGAGATGGTGATCCGCCCGATGATGTATCTGGCGCTCTCCTATGACCACCGGATCATCGACGGGCGCGAGGCGGTGCAATTCCTGGTTGCCATCAAGCAGACCCTGGAGGATCCCGCACGCCTGTTGCTCCAGGTTTAACAAATTCTTTCCATCGAAACCCCGAGGTCGCCGCCC
>JAHEIA010000263.1 GCA_024639625.1 Chromatiales bacterium | reverse complement strand
CCAGCGTCAGGTTTCGGAAGTGGCCCATGTTCGAAGAGTCCTCCGGGGCGGCGGTAGACAAGATACTGCTCGAAGACGAAAAAGGGCGGGCGGCGGGGCCCGTGGCCTCATCTCCCGGGGCGGGTCGTATCCGGAGCATGGATGAAATCCTTGTCAGGGTGGTGAGAGTGGATTAAGAGATCAGCGATATTCGAATATTCGCTCCTCCTATTCGGCGTTATGCAAATTCCACGCCTAGCCTAGCCGGCATAAAGGCCTCAATGACTTAGCCGGCCGCCACCAACGATGCACCTGCCAGTAGGTGACAGAGTTGGCAGATTTCTGGCAACATGTCAGTCAAGGCACTGCCAACTTTGACAGACTCGAGCAGGGGGCTTCCGGTCCGCGGGCAGCGCAGACCGCAGAACTACATCCAGGCGCCAAGGCAGCCCCGGCGGGTCGATCCGGGCCGCGCACGGGCCTCAACAGAGCAAGCGCGTGGACCTCGTGGGCACGGGCCGCCGGAGGAGACCTTCGAATGAGTGACCTGGTCGAGCTGAAGTCACTGGTGGACACCCACGAGCGGCCCTTCGTCGTGATCGGCAGGGACTTCGAGGTCGTCGTGGTCAACCAGGCCTACGAGCAGACATTCAACCAGGCGGGAGACCGGCTGGTCGGGCAAAAATGCCATCAGGTGCTGCACCACAGGGAGCGTCCGTGCAACGAGATGGGGGAGGAGTGCCCGTATGTGCATTGCTACAGCACGAAGGAGCACCGCAGCTGCCTGCACACCCACCACGACTCGGAGGGCGGCACGCGCTGGGTACGGATCAACATGTACCCGATCCAGTGCGCGGACGGCACCACCTACGTCGGCGAGCTGGTACACGAGATTGCCGCACGCGGCGACGACGAGGAAATCGACGAGTTCAGGCCGGCCGGCAACGCGCCTGCCTTCCTGCACGCGATGGAGCAGCTCGAACAGGCAGCCCGCACCGATGCACCGGTCCTGCTGATCGGCGAGACCGGCACCGGCAAAGAGCTGGCCGCGCGCTTCATCCACCGGTACTCGGCACGCACTGGGCTGCCCTTCGTCGCGGTCGACTGCACCGTCATCACCGAGTCCCTGTTCGAGAGCGAGGTGTTCGGCCACGAGCGGGGCGCCTTCACAGGCAGCATCCGTTCGAAGCCCGGGCTGTTCGAGGTCGCCGACCGCGGAACCATGTTCCTCGACGAGATCAGCGAGATGTCGCTGACCACCCAGGCCAAGCTGTTACGAGTGCTCGAGTCCGGGGAATTCCGGCGTGTCGGCGGCAACGAGACCATCGAGGCCAGGGCGCGGATCATCTGTGCGACGAACCGGCAGCTCTGGCGGAGCGTCGAACAAAGGACCTTCCGTGAAGACCTGTACTACCGGATCGCCTGCTTCTGCATCCGCATCCCGGCCCTGCGGGAGCACATCGAAGACGTCCCGGTCATCGCCGAGGCCCTGCTGCAGCGCATGGGTCGGAAGGAGAACCGCCTCTTCCGGCTCGACGACGGCGCCACCGAGCTGCTGCTAGGCTATCACTACCCCGGCAACATCCGCGAGCTCCGCAACATCCTGCAGGTCGCGGTCGCGAACCTCGGGCGCGCCCATCGGGGCGTGATCACCCGGGGGGCGATCGCGACCGGCCTTCGCATGCGCGATCACTACTCGGACCCGCTGCCGGGCCCCGAGACGAAGGTGCCACCGTTCGCCCGGGAGCCGAACGGCCCGGTCGCGGCGCTGCGGGCCGAAACACCTGCCGCCACCCGGCAGACACCGCCGTCTCTGGCAGGCCTCGGTGCCGTCGAGGCCAGGTATATCGCCGGCCTGCTGCGCGAGCACGGAGGCAACCGCCGCCGGGTAGCCAATGCGATGGGGATCAGCGAGCGTACGCTGTACCGGAAGCTCGCGAAATATGGCCTGAACACCCGCTGACGGGCGGGCGCAGCGCAGGTTGTGCTCGAGTTTCCGCTGCACCTAGTCGGACGACGGGTGGTCCTACCGGATCTAGGCTCGTTTGCCGGGCGAGCCATCGAGGATCCGCTTCCCGAGTTCCAAAATTCCACGCTTTTTGTAAACTTGAAACACCGTCGCGGCTTGCCTAGGTTGGCACACGCGGGGAGCCTAGTGCACAGCATAGGTGATTCTGGGACAAGCCAGGGAACACCGACGTATACTGCACCCGCTCGCCGCCGCCAAGGATTCCGCTCTCAGCGGTGAGGCGTGCCGAGACCGGGCGGATGGAGCCGCATGAAGGATGCCGTGTAAAGAGCCCTGCCACGGAGATTTCCTGCCGTCTGAAAGTATAGGATGGTATCTGTCCCCGAAGGTCTCCGACGCCGACCCTGATCGGAAAGGGTAAACCGATGCATCGAGCGTGCATTATCCCCGGATACTCGGGAACGCTCGCAGACGGATGTTGCCGAGGCTTTACGGCCGGTTAGTTACGGAGTTCTTATGGCGCTGCGAATCGTCGAAGTAAAGACCAACGTCAGCGGTCTGGCGATCGGGATGCATGTGTGCCGTTTGGACCGGCCTTGGCTGGAGACCCCTTTCCCCTTCCAGGGATTTCGAATCAACTCCGTGCAGGACATCGATCGTGTAAAGCGCTATTGCGACTATGTCTATGTCGACGTCGAAAAGGGCATCGCGCCCGCGAGCCAATTCCGCGCCGGCAAGACGCCGGAACCGGACCATGCAGCGGACAACGAGTACAATCGGCTTCGCAAGCACGTCTATGAAATTGCCCATCAGTTCGAGGAGGAGCTTCCCGAAGCGGAAGAGGTCCATGACGCGCTGAGCAAGAATATCTGCGAAGTCATGGACGATTTGAGCAACGGGAAAAAGCTGGACCTGGAGGCGATCCAGGGTGGCGTCGACGCCATGCTGAACAGCGTCTTGAGAAACCCCACCGCCTTCCTCTGGGTAAACCGGCTCAAGCGGTCCGACACCTACACCTACAGCCACCTGATCGGCACTTCGATCTGGTGCGGGGTGTTCGGTCGCTACCTGGGGTTGGAGCGTGCCAAATTAGAGGTGCTGACCCTCGGTGGGCTGCTCATCGACGTCGGCAAGGCCAAGCTCCCCCCGGAGTTGCTGAGCAAGACAGAGCCGCTGACGGACGCCGAATATGAACTCATCAAGAGACACGTCGACTTCGGGGTGCGGATCTTGGTCGAGAGCAAGAACATTCCCCCACCGGTACTGAGGATCGTCGCGACCCACCACGAGCGATGGAATGGCCACGGCTATCCGCTCGGGCTCAGAGGCAAGGAGATCCCCGTCTTTGGGCGCATCGTCGGCCTGATCGACAGCTACGAGGCGATGACAGCCCCCCGGCCCTTCTCCCCCGGAGTGTCGCCGCACAAGGCGGTGGGCGAGTTCTACGAAAACCGGGGCGCGGCTTTCGAGGCCGCGCTGGTGGAACAGTTCATACGCGCCTGCGGCATCTATCCCACTGGATCTCTGGTCGAGCTGACAAGCGGTGAGGTCGCGATCGTCGTCGGTCTCGAAGGGACCATGCGCCTGCGGCCGAAGATCATGTTGCTGCTGGACGGGAAGAAGCGTCCGTACAGCGAACTGCAGACCATCGACCTGTCGAAGGAGCGCCCGGATCTCGCGGTTCGGCGAGGTCTGGCCCCCGGGGCTTACGGCATCAATATGGAAGAGATCATGCTCTAGCCATACCTGCCTTTCCGACCGTTAGGAAAGACGCCGTGATCCGGCAGCCGGCATCGGATGACCCTTGGCATTATCGGAAGTAGTGATAGTGTGACAGGAACGGCAGGCTCCGCGACACAACAGCCATTTACGGACCGGCCCACCACCGACCCCAACGTGGCAAATAGGGGCGGCTGTAACCGGCCACACGTCACTCACCAAATACTCGGGGCTGCCTGGTTGTATCCGTACGACCGACGAGCCTCGCCGGTGTGCGACTTAACCTGAACGATGAGACTGCCGAATCACTCGGTAAGCCGTTAGAATGCAGCTTGCCTGGGACGCGCCATTGTCGCTACGCATGGTTTCCATGCCGCGCCGTAGAACCCTGTGCCAGGAAGTGTTCTTGGACCCGAATCCAACAATCAGCAAGGAGGTCGATGATGGCGCAGAGGCACGAATGGATGTTCTACGAGCTGATGTGGAGGGTGTGGGCGCAACGGGCTCCCTACCCCATCCCCTGGTGGGTACAGCAGTATTTTCGCCGTTGGAGCGATAGCTACGACAGAGGCCTGTTCGACTCCAAGGAGGCGGCCTTCTGTTCCAACGCCAGTTACCGCTACTGGAATATGATCGGGGTGAAGGACCACCACCAGGAGAGCCTGGTGGGGCAGGCGGGGGAGATCGAGCCCGTCTACGACAAATATGCCCTGAGTTTCTTCCTGTTCGACAAGACTGGCAACGAGCTACATTTCCCCCAGTTCCCGGCGGATATCCCAGGTCAGGCGACCCTGGACCAGTCCATGGAAGACGGATATCTGCCGTCGGTGCGCACCCTCTACCGCCCGTTGCAGGACCTGGAGATCGAAGCCAGCGCCTGCGCCACCGTGGCCGGTGCGACGCACAAGAGCGTGGTGGTTCTGGACTACCGGGTACGCTATACGGGTGCGGCGCCCCCAGACGGGTTCTGCCTGTGCCTCGCGCTGCTGCCGGCCGGGCCTACCGGCTTTCAGCGCCACGACAAGGCGGGCCGCTATCTGCAGGACCGGCGCATCAGCCAGCTGCGCCTGCAGCCGAACCGGATGTTCGTCAGCGTGAATGCCGGCTCCGGCCCCGTGTTCAAGCAGCCGGCGGACTTCTTCGGTCTATACGGGAACGGGGGCTCCTCCGATCCGGACCATTACGTAGAACACAATCCCTTTCAGGCGTTGGCCGCGACCGGGGCGCTGAATCAGGCGGATTCGGCGCAGGACTGGGTGGCGGGTCTTTGCTGCGGGGTGTTCGGTTGGGACCTGGCGTTCCCGACAGGCAGCCGTGAGTTCTCCCTGGAGGTGAAGCTCCCGGTGGACGACTACCGGGGCGACGCGGACCTCACCGACCTGAATAACGCCGACGGCACGGCGCTCGCGGCCGCCAACCGGGGCTTCTGGCAGGCCAAGCTCAACACGGCGGGCATGCAGCTCGAGTTGCCGCCAAAGGTGGCCCAACTGAAGGATCTCTACCGACTCTGCCGCTCTAATTTGCTGATCCTCGCCGACGAGGGCCAGATCCATCCGGGACCCACCATCTACGACGATTTCTGGATTCGGGATT
>JAHEIA010000262.1 GCA_024639625.1 Chromatiales bacterium | reverse complement strand
GCTGCCGAGCAGGGCATCCACATGCTGTTTCAGCGAGCCGACGTCCAGTTGCTTGTCGTCGCGCAGGTCCGCCATGACCTTGGATATATTCTTGCTCAGGTCTCGGTGGATCGCCCTCGCCTTGGGGAGTTCCTCTTCGAAGCTGCTGGTCTTTTCGTACTCCCGTTTTCGCAGCTTTTGATATTCGTTCTGCTTAGGGATAATTGACGGCTTTGCGACTTGGAATGACGCAACCCGCGGCGAGGGGCGTATCCCTTGCTCGACGTCGATGAAAACGTGATTGCAGTGATTCCTGAGCTGCTCGATCTCATCGATCGAGGTGATCTTGAATCCCTGGATCAAGAACGGTGTATCCAGCCACGGACGATCGAGCTTGGATACGAACATGCCGACCTTTAACTGGTCTACGCCGATTTGCATTTCATTGATATGCATGATTCTTATTCTATCTCTCAGCGGCGCTCAGCTAGCTGCCAGTCCGAAGCAACCCTCCGCGATCGGCGGCAATAATTTTGTATGAGTGTAACAAAATTTGCGGTTCCAACGATCTGAATTACCCCGGGCAGGGTAGAAATTTACCAGAGTTTACGAGATTGCTAGGCCATATTCCGCCGAAACGTCCCCAATTTCCCGAGTTGCACCAGGTTCGCCGAGATCACAGGCTTTCCGATCTCGGTTTCCTAGGCTTGAATAGCCCCTGTCTAGCCGCATGTGAAGGCGAGGGGAGGCCGATCGCTCATTGCCATCCGAGACTCCCGATTTTCCTTGCCTCTGTGATATGGTAGACCCCGCTCGGGCCCAGGACGGGGAGTATCGAACGGAATACGGACGGCTTTTATCGATGACGCGATTCCGACAGAGTCGCGGCACGCGGAGCCTTGTGGAAAAGCACAATGTGGAAATGGTCTCTCAATTGGGGCGAGGTAACCCCGAAGATCGTGATCGGAACCTGCCCTATGACACCGGATGATCTAGATCGTATCCGAGCGGGCACCGGCGTTTCCTCCGTACTCTCGCTGCAGCACGACGACTGTCTCGCCTACTGGAAGATCGATTATCCCGATATGCGGCAACGAGCCGACGGCTTGGGCCTCGCCATGGCTCGATGCCCGGTCCGGGATTTCGACGTTGCGGATCAACGACGCCGCCTGCCGGATGCGGTGCGGACGCTCGCCAAGTTACAGAGCCGAGGGCATCGGACCTATGTACACTGTACAGCCGGGCTCGGCCGCGCCCCACTTACGGTGTTGGGGTACCTCACGCTGGTGGAGAACCTGTCACCCGACCACGCGATCGGCTTGATCCACGCCGGCAGATCGGGGGCGGTGCCGGCTTGGGAGGCCTATTCCGGATGCCGCGAGGACCTCATAGCGCGTTATCGAGAGACCATCGAGCGTCGCGCCTATGAACTGTATGAACAAGACACCAAAGCGAGTTCCGAGGGCAACTGGGTGCGAGCGGAGAACGAGGTGTTGCGTTCTGTTCTTCTGGGAGCGCCGTAGCGCCGAACCGAGAAGCGAGGGATCGGGCTGGATTCCGCGCCGCAACCGGACTAGGGCTTGGCGCAATAATGCCACCTCTACGGGCCGTCACAGGGCCGACTTGCAGTAATGGGGATGTCGAATGAAAACCTCCTCCTGGTATCAAGTCCACGCCGCTTCGTCGCTGAGACGGGTTCTTCCACGCCTTGAATCCCAGTTTTCGGCACAGGTGGACAGCGATGAATGGGCTGGCTACATCCACCGCTTACAGAGACACTTCCCTCGGCTGTTCGAAGCTCTGCACCAATTGTACGGTGAACAGTACGATTTCTTTTTCCATCTGGAAAATATCCTGGGGTCGGCGACGCAGATGTGGCTGCAGCGTCCTGCGGAGCTAAAAGCGCTGGACGCCCTGCGCGAGACGGATCCCTATTGGTACCAGTCACATCGTGTCGTGGGGGCGATGTGTTATGTGGACCTTTTTGCCGACGACCTGACGGGACTTCGCGAACGCATCCCCTATCTGGCGGAACTCGGCGTCAACTACCTTCATCTGATGCCCCTCTACAAAGTCCCTGCCGGGGACAACGACGGTGGGTACGCGGTCTCCAGCTATCGCCAGGTGGATCCGCGGCTGGGCACCATGGACGACCTGGCCGAGCTCGCCGCAGAGTTCCGTCAACATGGCATTTCCCTCTGTCTTGACTTCGTATTCAACCACACGTCTGACGAAAGCGACTGGGCGAGACAGGCGTTAGCCGGAGATCCTGAGTACCAGGATTACTTCCGGATGTTTCCAGACCGCAGTCTGCCGGATGCCTACGAGCGCAGCCTGATACCGGTCTTTCCCGACGAGCACCCGGGTTCCTTTACCTACCGCAATCGCATCCGAAAATGGGTCTGGACCAGCTTCCACAACTACCAATGGGACCTCAATTACGAGAACCCGGTCGTATTCAGCCGCATGCTGGAAGAGATGCTGTTTCTTGCCAACCAGGGCGTGGAGATTCTGCGCCTGGATGCCGTTGCATTCATCTGGAAAGAGCTGGGTACCAGTTGCCAGAATCTGCCCCAGGCACACGTCATCATCCAAGCATTCAACGCCTTAGTTCGCGTTGCCGCGCCCGCGATGGTGTTTAAGTCGGAGGCGATCGTCCACCCGGACGAGGTACGCAGGTACATCAGCGAAGAGGAGTGCCAGCTGTCGTACAACCCGCAGCTGATGGCCCTGTTGTGGAACTCGCTTGCCACCAGGGATGTGCGGGCGCTGCGCATCGCAATGGAACGCCGGTTTGCGATCCCATCTGGCTGCGCCTGGGTGAACTATGTGCGGTGTCATGATGATATCGGCTTCGCCTTTTCCAACGACGATATCCAAGCGCTAGGGCTCGACGCGGGCTCCCACCGCCGCTTCCTTACCGCGTTTTATACCGGCAGCTTCAAAGGAAGTTTCGCCAGTGGATTGCCGTTTCAGGAAGATCCGGCGACGGGCGAAGCGAGGATCTCGGGGACCTGCGCTTCCTTAACCGGCCTAGAAAAAGGGTTGCGCGAGGATGACGAGGAAGAAATCGATCTCGCCATTCGTCGTATTCTGCTGATCCACGGGATCATTCTCACGATCGGTGGAGTTCCGCTGCTTTATCTCGGCGACGAGATTGGGATGCTGAATGACTACACCTACGAAGAGATCCCCGCCAGAATCGGTGATACTCGCTGGGTACACCGTTCCACCTTTGATGTGGAACGCGCGGAGCAGCGCCGGGATCGGACGTCGATCCCGGGGCGCATCTACCAGGGCCTTCTGCGCCTGATACAGATCCGTCAGCAAAACCTTGCTTTCACCCGGTCGGAGACCGAGATCGTGGATACCGGCAACCCGCACGTGTTCGGTTATTTCTGCACGCATGACGAAAACAGCGTGCTCGTATTGGCTAATTTCAGTGAAGCGGAGCAACCGATCGAGGGTCGGCGACTACGCATGCTGGGTCTGCGCAAGAGCGTGGTGGATCTGGTTGCCGGACGTACCATCGTGGCCACCCACACTCTTGCCATGGAGCCTTACGATTTCATGGTGTTGGCACGGCCGGTAACCTAACCTGCCCATTGCGTACGCAGCGCGCGGTGTTCGCCGTTTGCGCGACGCGGCGCAAGCAGTTGATCATGCGAGTAGGGCGGTCGAGGCGTGCACAAAGGCATGCGCCGCGCCGGCCACCGTCACCTCACGTTCTTCTTGAAGGCCGGGATTTCCGCGTTCTTCGCCTTGGAAAAATTCGCGAAGGTGATATTCACTGTCACCAGCTCGACGCCCTGGAAATTCGCGTCGGTGACATCGGCATGGCGCAACACGGCACCCATCATCAAGGCTCCGCTCAGGTCGGCCGCGCTGAGATTGGCGTGGTGCAGATTAACATCTCGCATCGATACGCCCCGCAGGTCCGCCTCCACCAGACTGGCCCCTCGCATGTTCGCCAAGTTGAGAACCGCCGGCGTACAGCCATTGCCGCCAAATCGCGCACGGTCGGCATTCACCCCCACCAGCTTCGCCCCATTCATGTGAGTGCTGCAGAAGCGAGCGTCCCTGAGATCCGCGCCACGCATCAGCGATTCGATCAATTGGGAGTCCTCGACCCGCAGGCGTAACAATTTCGTATCCGTTAGGCAGGCGTCGGTCAAGTCGCTGCGCAGTATGACCGCGTCCGTTAGATCTGCCCCGTGCATGTCCACATAGCGCATGTCGCAGGAATCGAGCCTTACCTTGCGCATCACACTGTTGGTAAGCACGGCCCCGCTGCCGGGGGATCCGTCGCTCATTCGGGTTCCAGAGAAAACGGCACCCTCCAGGTTGGCGTTATCCAGTTGCGTCCGGATGAGAAGCGCTCCGTCGAGCTTCGCTCCTGAAAGGTCCGCTCCAGACAAGTCCGCCTCCTGCAGCCAGGCACGGCTTAGGTCGGCGTTTCGCAGGTCCGCGCAATCGAGGACGTCGTCGCGCAGATCGGCACCTGCCAGGGTGTCGGCCTCCAGAACGCGCAGTACTTCGCCTGTGACTCGGTGTTTGATCTCGATCATAGATGAGCTCCGTTCTTCAATCGGATCCCGCGCCGCCGCCGGTCCGACGCCGATTTCTTGCTTGGCCGTACCGCCCGCTTGGTTTTGACCTCTTCCTTCCCGGCGGAGGCCTGGGCATCTTCTGCGTCCTGGGCCGCCGGCTGCTCCTGAGTCTTCTGCGCCGGGGCTGGTGCAACCTTGCGCGGGGATGCCGGCGCCCGCGCCGGTTTCCCGCTTGTGCTCCGCCGAGGTGCACCGCCCGTCGACTTCTTTCGGCTTTGTTCTGTTCCGGGCGTCGCCCGTGGCGCTATCGCGGAGCCCGCGGCTCGGGCTGCCGTTGCGGCGTCTCGCTCCCCCCTCTTGCGCTCACTTCCGCTCCCAGAGGCCCCCTCTGCAGTGGCCCGCGGGCTGTCTGCGGCATCTGCGCCCGGGGTTGGGGCGTCGGCGGCAGGCAGAGCCGCAGATCGCCGGGCACCCGCACTCTGTTTGTCGCTTGCACGAGCGGCAGAGGGAGCTGGCGTTGCGGGCTGTTTTGCTGGTTTGCCTTCGCGTGCTGCCGGCGGAACCGTTGCCGGAACCGGTTGGCCCGGGGTTTGCGACGCAACGCCGCTGCCGGGGGTGTGGGGTGCAAATTCGCTGCTCGCGGCGGCGGAAGCGCTGGACACCGCTGGGGCGCTGCCATGCGGGGGTGTAGTTTCTCCGGGACCGGCAGTGCGCGGTGGCGTACCACCGCCGG
>JAHEIA010000261.1:2566-5288 GCA_024639625.1 Chromatiales bacterium | reverse complement strand
GCGGATTCCTGCGGACCCATTAAAGGAAGCGGGACCGGCCGGGGAGGGCGCATACCGGTCCTCGAGGAGGCCTCGGTTCGGGGCGGAATTGCAAAGGAGGGGGCTCGATAGCCGGTCGCGAGAGGGCATTTCCCAATGTGGAAGACGAATACGCGGCCTTTACTCATGGAACCGCTGCTAATTCTGTTCAGGGGAACATCGGGTTCATGGCCCCCATGGGACCCGAGATCTGGCGCATGTTCTCCCGCATCACAGACATCGCTCCGTTGATGTGGAAAAGTCTCTGGTCGATGGTGGCCATGGCCCCGCTGAGCGCGCCCATATCCCGCTCTATGACCAGCATGTTTCCGGTGATCCCGTGCATATTTCCGCGAACGTAGGGCATCGCCTCGGCCAGTAGCCGCATATGTTCTTCGATCGGCTGCATGTGTTGGATGTGCGTATCCAGGCGCCCGAAGCGGTCGGTAATGACCTGCATATCTTTGTCGACCACCCGCAGGTGGGCGTACATGGAGTCCATGTTGGTTACGATTCCGTCGAGATCCTTGTAAAGCACCCGCACGTAATACACATTGACGATCGCCAATATCGCAAGCAGAAGGGAGATAATGCTGATGACGGCGTCCGTGATCTGAAAATGCCGATGACGCTCATCGAGATGGAGCTGGGTTTCTCTTCCCAGGCGAGCCATCACCTCCACTATCGGGCGGCGGGGGTCGTCGATCAAGTGCATACTCCTGAGGGTTTGTCACACCAAGCTGCGTCCACTCCGTTGGTCTCCCGAAAGGGGCCTAGGGGAATGGAAACATCTTATTCATGGAACGCGCCGGTTTGGCCATGTGATGCATGTCCTGACTCATCGCCTGCACTTCCGCGTGCATCCGGTCGATACTCACGGCGATGTTACCGACGTTTTCACGCACCGCCGTCAGGCGCTTGCTGATGGCGCCTACGGTGCCATCCATGGTGCCCATATCACGGGCGATTGCCGCGATCTCCTGCTCCATGGTGCCGGTGTACCCGTCGATGCTATCGAGCACTGCCACCTGCTTTTCCATGGAGATCATGTATCCTTGGACATCGTCCATTTGCCCCGAGATGTTGCTGAAGTGGCTGTTCATACTGGCGACCACTTCGGAGATTCGCGTCACTTGGGAACTCAGGGTCAGCAGCAGAACCAGGATGGAGAAGGCGATGGCGCCGAGGATGATAATGCCGGTACGTATGCTGTAATTCAGCCGATCGCCCAGCTTGTTCTTGATATCGATCTGACTGAGAACGATACCCTCGAAGGAACTCAGCGCCCGCAGGTATTGCTGCTGCAGCACCGCGTCGTCGCTACTCGCTTGAAAAGGTGTCTGTTTTTCCGTCATCTTGTAGGCTCGTCAACTACGCCGTGCCGCGAGTCATTCAACCTGCAGTCCATTATTCGACAAGTGGCGGCAAAATGCCTCTGTCGCCTCGACCGGGCGCGTACTCTCTCCCCGCGCCTGCAGTTCCGCCGGTCACAGAATGGCATTTCGTGGTCTCTAACTCAAGGGTCTTCGGGAGCTCCGCAGATGCTCTTGCAACGCCGGTGTATTGCGGCGCGAGCGATCAGGTGGGCGCTCACGGGGGCGCTTAGAAACAGGAACAGGCTGACCAGAAACTCGTGCAGGGTCAGACCTTCCCGCGCGGAGAAGAACAGGATGGACGCCAGAAGAATGGCCCCGACGCCCAGGGTGCTGGCTTTGGTCGGACCGTGAAGACGAGTGAAGATATCCGGCAATCGAGCCAAACCGATGGAGCCGACGAGCGCGAAGCCGGCGCCGAGCAGGAGCAGGATCGCTGTCAGGAGATTCACGAGGTGCAGCATCATTCGATGATATCCCCGCGCAACAGGAATTTGGCAAGTGCCATAGTGCTCACGAAGCCGAGCAGCGCGATGAGCAGTGCCGCCTCGAAGAAATCACTGCGTCCGGTGTGGATGCCGTACAGTACGATGACTGCCGCCGCGTTGATATAGAGCGTATCCAAGGCAAGAATCCGGTCTGTCGCGTCTGGTCCGCGGAACAGCCGCCAGGCGTTGAGCAGCAGGGCTACGCTCAACATGGTCAGCGCGATGAGCACGACGGCATTCAACATGCGAATATCTCCTTGATCGGCGCTTCGTAACGGGTCTTAATCTGCTGTGCCAGGGTTGCTGAATCGAGCGAACTGAGGGCGTGGACCAGCAGGAATCGGCGCTCCTCGTCGATCTGTGCGGAGACCGTCCCGGGAGTCAGGGAGATCACGCTCAGCAGCGCCGTCAGGGCAAAATCGCCTTGCACATCCAGCGGAACTCGCACGAACGCGGGGCGCACGGCCTCTGCCGGGCCAAGCACGATCCGCGCCACTGCGAAGTTCGCCACGATGATGTCCCAGACGACCTGCAGCGCGAAGCGGAAGGCGAGACCGGGTCGCACCAGGGGTGTGGCTTCCGGCCAGAAGCGCCGGGAGAATACCGGTATCAGCAGACCCAGTAGCGTTCCCAGCACCAAATGCCCAGGAGCGGCGCTGTTGTTCAGCAACAGCCAGAGCCCCAGCAAAGCCAGACTGAGCAGTGGATGGGGGAGCCAATTTGATCGCACCGTCATCACAACGCCTCCTAGTTGCCCGCCGCTGAATGGACTCCGGTGTTCGTCATCACCACGCCCTTGTAGCTGTCGTAGCTGGCGAGCTGGCTCGCAGTAGCCTCGGTGTA
>JAHEIA010000261.1:0-2556 GCA_024639625.1 Chromatiales bacterium | reverse complement strand
CGGTGTACTCGGTCAGGGGCGCCGCGAGCAACATCAGCAGCACGGCGCTCAGCAGCAGTGCCGAGGCAGCGGTTGCCTGGAGCGCGCCGCTACGCCGCGGCTGCGCCGCCGCTGCGTTGGCACGCCAGAAGATCGCACTGCCCGCGCGACTGAATGCGACGATAATCAGCAGCCCACTCAGCAGAATGACCGGGAAGACCCAGACGGCGGACGCGTGAGCGAGCGCGCTCTGCAGGATATAGACCTTGGCGGCGAAGCCGGCGAGCGGGGGTAAACCGGCTATTCCGACGGCTCCGATGAAGAACAAGACGCCCAGCAGCGTGTGTTGATCGACAGCCTGAGAGGCGGCGAACTCCGCCACGGTCGCACCCCGTGCTTTGGCGATCAGATCGGCAAGCAGGAACAGTCCGCCAGCGACCAGGGTGCTGTTCAGCGCGTAGTAGAGGGCGGCGGAGTTTCCTGCTTCGGATCCGAGTCCCAATGCCGTGATCAGGGTGCCGGCCGAGGCGACGACCAGGTAGGCGATTAGCCGTTGCAGGTCGCGGCTTGCCAGCACGCCCAAGGTGGCCAAAACGATGGTCGCCAGCCCGATCGGTAGCAGCCAGGGCGCCGCCACCGAGGCTACCGGTCCCGCCTCCGGGCCGAATACCAGACCATGGACGCGCAGGATCGCGTAGAATCCCACCTTGGTCATGATCGCAAACAGACAAGCGACGGATGCGTTGGCTGCCGCGTAGGCGGGCGGCAGCCAGAATCCAAGGGGTGCAAGGGCGGCCTTGAGCGCGAAAACGACCAGCAGCAATAGGGCTCCGGTGCGCAGCAGCCCCGCTTGCTCGGGCGCGGCAGCGGCAACCCGGATCGCCAGATCGGCGAGGTTGAGGGTGCCCGTTGCCGCATAGATGGCGCCGATGCCGATGAGAAAGATCGACGACCCCACCAGGTTGAGCACGACAACGTGCAGGGCCGCGCGCACCCGCGCACGGCCACCGCCGAAGAGCTGCAGGGCGTAGGAGGCGATGAGCAGGATCTCGAAAAAAACGAACAGGTTGAACAGGTCTCCTGTCAGGAAGGCCCCGTTGATGCCCAGGATCTGCAGCTGGAACAGCGCATGGAAATGCCGACCGCCGCGATCCTCGCCGGAAACCGCATAGCACAGGCTCCCCAGCGCCAGGACCTGGGCGAGCGTCAGCATCATTGCGCTCAGGCGGTCCACCACCAGCACGATGCCGAAGGGGGCCGGCCAGTTGCCCAGATGGTAGACGTCGATCTCACCTCCAGCCGCGCGCGCCAGCAGCAGGATCGCCACCACCAAGCTGGCGGCGCTGGCGCCGAGACTGACGCTGCGCTGGAGCCGGAGTCCGTTTCTTGATCCGACAAGCAACACCGCGCCGGCAAACAGCGGGATCAGCAGCGGCAAAACGGCGAGATGATTCATGGACCGTCGCCGTCCACTCGGTCGGTGCCGAATTCGCGCAGGGCCCTTAGCGCCAGCACGATAAGAAACGCGGTCATCCCGAAGCCTATGACGATCGCAGTCAGCACCAGTGCTTGCGGGAGGGGATCGGGGAAGCGTTCGATCGTGCCGCCAACCAGAGGGGCGCTGCCAAGCGTCAACCCGCCGCTGGCGAAAAGGAACACGTTCACCGCGTAGCCGAGCAAAGTAATCCCCAATACTAGCGGAAAGGTGCGGGCGCGCAGCAGCAGATAGATGGCGCCCGCGGTCGTGATGCCGACCAGGATCGAGACCAGTGTTTCCATTATACGGACCCCTCTCGCGGGCTAAGACGACCTAGACCCGCGAGGATGAGCAACACAGTGCCGACCACCCCGAGGTAGATACCTAGATCGAAGAGCATCGCGCTTGCCAACTCGAAGCTGCCGACAAGCGGAAGTGTAACGTAGCCGAACGTGCTGGTAAGAAAAGGATATGCGAATGCCAAGCTGGCCAAACCTGTCAGCCCTGCCGTGAGGACGCCCGCGCCGATCAGTTTCACGGGGTTCCATCTCAGCCGCGTGGCCGCCTGCGACCCCCCCTGCGCAATGTGCTGAAGGATCAGGGCGACACCGGTAACTAGCGCTGCTATGAAGCCTCCGCCGGGCTCATTGTGTCCCCGCAGGAAAAGGAAAGCCGAGACCAGCAAGGCCATTGGCAGTAGCAGCTTGGCGACCGTGAGCAGGATCAACGGGTGACGTTCCCTGGCCCAGGGACGGTCGAGACCGTCCAATTTCGGCCCTTGTAGCACCAGACCCGAAAGCATGCCGAGGATGCCGATCGCGGCGATGCCCAAGACCGTGACCTCGCCGAGGGTATCGAAACCGCGAAAGTCGACGAGGATCACGTTGACAACGTTGGTGCCCCCGCCGCCGGGTTTGCTCTGCGCGAGATGGAAGCCGGAGATGCTGTCCACATCCCGGGTCAGCATCGCATAGGTGAGTGCCGCGACGCCGGCTCCCGCGAGGATGCTCAGCAGGGCATCCCGGCCGCGGCGCAGCCGGCCCGATTCCGGCGCTGTGGCCCGTGGCAGGAAAAACATCGCAAGCAAGATCAGGATGACC
>JAHEIA010000260.1 GCA_024639625.1 Chromatiales bacterium | reverse complement strand
TGCATTTCCCGACCGTATATTTACTGGCGCCGTATCGAGGATCGCACCCATCTTCCGGGCGACTTCACGGCAGGCCCGGGTGGAGTTCGTCGTTGCCAACCCGACGCATTTACTTAAGCCCGGTATGTTCACCCGCTGCACGATCGAACTGGAACGGGTGGAAAACGCCACCAGCGTGCCGGAGCTGGCGATCACCCGGAGAAACGACCAAACCGGCGTGTTCCTTGTGAACGATGACGGTGCCTCGGTCAGGTGGGTCGAAGTGCAACCGGGTATCCGAGATGGCGCGCAAGTGGAGTTGGTCGACGCCCGGCTGAGCGGGCGGGTAGTCACGCTAGGACAGCAACTCGTCAAGGACGGCTCGGCGATACACATCCCTGAGGGCGGGACCGGGTTCATAGAAGGAACCGTTACAAGGTGAATCTGGCCGGATTCAGCGTCCACCGACCGGTGTTTACCACCATGGTCACCATGATGGTAATCGTGCTGGGTCTAGCGGCCTTCGGCCGGCTGCAAATCGACCTGCTGCCGGACGTCGAGCTGCCCACTCTGACCATTCGTACCGGGTACGAGGGCGCCAGCCCAGTAGTGATGGAACAGCTGGTAACCCAGATCATCGAGGAGATAATAGCCACCGTGCCCGGCGTCACGGAGCTGACCTCGGAGTCGTCGGAAGGCAGCAGCCGTGTCCGGGTTACCTTCGGTTGGGGTACGGACATCGACACCGCCGCGATAGACGTACAGGCCCAGCTGGAGGACGAGATCAGCGAGCTGCCGGACGATATCGTGCGCCCGCGGGTGAGCAAGTTCGACGTCGCCAGCTACCCGGTTGTCATCATGGGCATCTCCAGCCCGATGGACCCGGTAGAACTGACCCGCATCATCGACACCCAGCTGCGGTTGAGGTTTGCCCGGATCCCGGGAGTGGCGCAAACAGATACCTGGGGCGCCTACCAACGAGAAGTCCGCATTGAGCTCGAACCGGAGAAGATCAAGGCCCTGGGAATCCCGCTCAACACCATTCTCTCTATAGTCCGCGACTCCAACGTCGACCTGCCCGCCGGCAACATAGAGCAGGGCCGGTATGAAGTTACTCTGCGGGCACCCGCTGAATATGTGGACCTGGACCAGATCCGCGCCACCGTGGTGGCCGAGCGTGAGGGGGGGTTCGTGACCCTCGGCCAGATCGCCGAGGTCCGCGACACTCACGAGAAACGCAACCGGATAATCCGCCTGGACGGCAACCCCGGCCTGCGCATAGCAATCCGCAAGCAGCCCGGTGCCAATACGGTCGATGTCGCAGCCGGGGTGCTGGCCGAGATCGAGGCCATCAATCGCGAGTACCCGCAGATCCGGGTCGTACCGGTGATTGATCAGGGCAATTTCATCGAACGCTCCATCCGTAACGTGGCTCGCTCCGTGCTCTACGGTGGGAGCCTGTCGATCCTGGTGCTGCTGTTTTTCCTGCGCAACATCCGCAGCACCCTGGTCATCTCCTTGGCGATCCCCATTTCCGTCGTTGCGGCCTTCGCCATGATTTTCTTCGGCGGCTTCACTATAAATCTCATGACCCTCGGGGGCCTGGCCCTGGGTGTGGGCATGATGGTCGATAGCTCAGTGGTCGTGCTGGAAAACATCTTTCGCCGCCGTGAAGAGTACGACGAACACCCGACGGTCGCATCCATCCAGGGTACCCGCGAGGTCAGCAGCGCTATCCTGGCCAGCACGCTGACCACGCTGGTGATCTTCCTGCCCCTCATATTCGTGCGCGGCGTATCCGGCGTGATCTTCCAGGAGCTCGCCTTCACCGTCATGTTCGCCCTCGCTTGCTCCCTGCTGGTTTCTCTCAGCCTGGTACCGATGCTGGCGTCGAAGTTGCTGAGAACGCGGGCAGAGCAGCGTAGCCGGCGGCCGCGGTGGCTGGAACGCGCAGCGGTCCGATCGGATGCCGCTTTCAAACGCCTCGACGACGCGTACGCCCGCGTGCTTCGCGGTGCCCTTCGCCACCGCATGTCGGTGATCGTCGTGTCGGCGGGTCTACTGGTTGCCTCCCTACTCCTGTTTCCCCTGATCGGCTCCGAGTTCCTGCCGCCCAGTGACGAGGGCGAGGTCCGCGTTTCCGGGGAGATGGAAATCGGAACCCGCCTCGACCTGGTGGACGAACAGACCCGCAAAATGGAAGCAATCGTCATACCGGCCGTACCCGAGTTGTTATCGTCGGTCACCAGCGTAAGCGGCAGGAGCAGCCGCGCGGTCGGTGACATCAGCATGTCACTGGTTCCCGCTACCGAACGCACCAGGTCCAACCAGGAGATTGCGGACGATCTGCGCGCCCGCGTGGAAGGGCAGATCCCCGGAATGAAGATCCGGACCCGCGCCCCCCAGGGCCAGTTCCTGCTCGAGCGAATCCTGGGGCAAGACCAGGGGATCACCGTGGAAGCGCGGGGGTTCGACCTTGCCACGCTGGAGTATCTTGCTGGGCAGGCCGCCGCGGCCATAGAGGGGATCGATGGGATTAGCGATATAGACGTCAGCCGCAAGGAAGGCATCCCGCAGCAGGAAATCATTGTGGACCGCCACCGGGTGGCGGACCTCAACCTGACCCCCCGGGACGTCACCTCGGCGCTCAAGACCGCCATCGCCGGCACCAAGGCAGGTGAGTTCCGTGCCGAGGGGCAGTCCTACCGCATTCTGGTGCAGTTGAAGGATGCTGAGAAACGCTCCCTGGAGGAGGTTCTGGACCTGGTCATGTCGACCCCGGATGGTGAGCCCGTGGCTCTGCGCAACCTCGTTTACACGGCTCCCAGTCGCGGACCGGCCGTGATCACCCGCAAGGACCAGCAGCGCATCGTCAGCATCGAGGCCAACGTCGCGGGCCGCGACATGGGCTCGGTATCGGCGGACGTTCGCCACGCATTGTCCAACATCGTAACCCCGGATGGCTATGAGCTTCGTGTCGGGGGCAACGTGGAGGAGCAGGAGCGGGCAAGGGTCGAGTTCATGGTTACCCTCCTGCTCGCCCTGGCGTTTGTGTACATGGTGATGGCCTGCCAGTACGAATCGTTTCGCGATCCGATGATCGTCATGGTCAGCGTGCCGCTGGCGGCGGTGGGCGTGCTCGCGACGTTGTTCCTGACTCAGACCACGCTGAACCTGCAGTCGTACATCGGGTGCATTATGCTGGGCGGCATCGTCGTCAACAACGCGATCCTGCTGGTGGACCAGGCAGGCCGATTGAAGCAGGAGGGAATGCCGACCAACGAAGCCGTTGCCGAAGCCGGACGGCGTCGCCTGCGGCCCATTCTCATGACCACCCTCACGACGATACTTGCACTCATGCCCCTGGCCTTCGGCGTCGGGGAAGGTGCGGACGCGCAGGCACCGATGGCCCGGGCCGTAGTTGGCGGACTGACCACCTCGACGCTGATTACCCTGGTGCTCATCCCGGTGGTCTTCTCGATGGTCCACTCCGATCGGAAGCCTGCATGACTCCGAACTGGGGCTGGGAACGCGTTGCGACCGCGTTGACAGTGGTTGCTGCGATGGTTGTTGTGTTAACCCTCCAGGGCTGCGTCGGCCCTGACCGGCGCTATGATCTGGACGAATTGTACGATGGACCTCCGGAACCAGAAACTACCCCACTCCTGGATCCGACGCTCCTTCCCGCTCCGGAAGTCGCGGACCCGGTCCCGCTTCCGAGCGCCGAACAGGGTGCGATTTCACTGTCGATAGAACAGGCGATCCTGCTGGCGTTGCGCCGCAACCAGGAACTTCAGGTGGAACGTTTTATGCCGGTCATCGCGGGGTCATTCGAGCAACTCGAACGTGGTGTATTCGATCCCGAGATATTCGCCAGCCTCACGGCTTTCGAGGAGACCGCCATTGAAACTTCACGCAGCACGGAGGAACGCTTCAATGTGGAGAGCCGGGACGACGACGCCGAGATCGGCGTGCGACAGCTTTTCCCCACCGGCACCACCGTCAGCGCAGCGCTTGCCTACGACCGTTCGATATCGAACCGGACTCCGGAACAGCAGTCTTTCCGTGCTGGTCTCACCATAACTCAGGCATTACTGGAAGGCTTCGGCCCGGCGGTCAACCTCGTAGACGTCCGTCAGGCCGAGCTGGGCGCGCGCGCTTCCCTTTTCGAGCTGCGCGGTTTCATCGAGGCTCTCGTCGCCGATACGGAGATTGCCTACTGGCGCTACGTACTCGCTCGCGAGCAGATTTCCATATTCGAGCAGTCCCTGGACATCGCGCGCCGCCAACTCCACGAGGTGGAGCAGCGCATCGAAGTAGGGACAATGCCGCGCAATGCCGCTGCCGCGTCGCGCGCGGAGGTGGCCCGGCGGGAGCAGGCCCTTCTCGAGGTCCAGAGCATCTCGGAAGACCGGCGCCTTCGCCTGCTACGCCTGTTGAATGCCTCCAGCGACGAGCAATTCAGGCTAACCATCGACCCGACCAGCCCGCCGAGAACGGCGGTCGAGCCGCTTACCGATCTAGACGAAAGACTCGAACTCGCCGATAGCATGCGACCCGATCTTAACGAAGCCCGACTACGCCTGGAAGAGAACAGTCTCGAGGTGGTGCAAACTCGAAACGGGCTGCTGCCGCGGCTAGACCTCTTTATCACTCTCGGAACGACGGGGTACGCCGAGTCCTTTGGCGACGCTTTCAACAACCTGGGCGGCGATACTTATGATCTGGCTGCCGGAATAAGATTCAGCGCCCTTCTTGGCAATCGGCAGGCCCGTGCGCTCGACCTGGCGGCACGCGCATCCCGAGATCAGGCCAGAGCCGCGGTCGACAACCTGCGCAACCTAGCTCAGCTGGATGTCCGTCTCGCCCTCAACGAAGTCGATCGGGCCCGCCAGCAGATCGAAGCCGGCGCGGTAACTGTCGCTCTCCAACAGCAAACGCTCAAAGCGGAGCAAGAACGGTTTTCGGTCGGCGCGAGTACGTCGCTACTGGTCGCGCAGGCCCAGCGGGACCTGCTCGTCAGTCAACTAACCCAGGTAGATGCCATCGTCAACTACCGCATAGCCCTAGTCGAGCTATATCTGTTTGAGGGCACTTTGCTCCAGCGCCGCGGCGTCGTGCTCGACGGCACCAGCACACTGAGCAGCGCGCGGTAGGGATTTCGCAAGCCAGATTGGTGTCGCCGGTGGAACAATCTTAAATCAGAATGGCGAAAGGACTGAACACTTGCCAGGAAGGCCCGGAGTTGGCGTGCGCCGTGGAAAGGCGGCGTTTCTCAGTGGGTGCGAATCCCATCCGGCGATTTTGCTCCAGCCGGAAGCAATC
>JAHEIA010000259.1 GCA_024639625.1 Chromatiales bacterium | reverse complement strand
ATGTGGCGACCAGGTCATGGCGCCAGATTCTACCGCAGCCTTTGCAACGAGGGTTAGCCTGGTCCGCCCTGGCGGCGCGCTCCGGCGCCCTGCGTTCGAGGGCCGGCCACGACCCGCCGCTGTCGCCGGTCGCCGATGGGTAGCGCAGAGCACCTCGCGCGGCCAACCAATCCTCTGTCGGAGAGACGGAAGATCCAATCGGCAGCGCCGCGGCGATGGGCGCCGAAGCATCCGGGCAGTGCGGGGGGTGTGGCGCCGGATATTGCCGGAAAGCGAACCGCGGATGCTAGAATAACCAACTTTATCCGATCCCTTGTGGAAAAAGCGAAATGACCTATCAGAACATCCGCGTCCCGAACGACGGCGAGAAGATCACCGTTAATTCCGATCTGTCATTGAACGTGCCATCGCGGCCGATACTGCCGTACATCGAAGGAGACGGTATCGGAGTCGATATCACCCCGGTGATGCAAAAGGTAGTGGACGCGGCGGTGAGCAAGGCCTACGGCGGCGAGCGCAGCATCGCCTGGATGGAGGTGTATGCCGGGGAGAAGGCGAACCGCATTTACGGAGAAGACGTTTGGTTGCCTGCCGAGACGCTCGCGGTGGTAAAAGACTTCTTGGTCTCCATCAAGGGGCCTCTGACGACCCCGGTTGGTGGCGGGATCCGCTCCCTCAACGTCGCGCTGCGTCAGGAACTCGATCTCTACGTATGTCTGCGTCCGGTGCGCTACTTCAGCGGCACCCCAAGCCCGCTGCGGGAACCGGAAAACACTGATATGGTGATCTTTCGCGAGAACTCGGAAGATATCTATGCCGGCATCGAATGGGCCGCGGGAACCGCGGAGGCACAGAAAGTCGTCCGCTTTCTGCAGGACGAGATGGGGGTACGCAAGATTCGTTTCCCGCAGACATCGGGGATTGGCATCAAGCCGGTATCGCAGGAAGGCACCACCCGGTTGGTGCGCAAGGCAATCCAATATGCAATCGATAACGATCGGAACTCGGTAACTCTGGTGCACAAGGGCAACATCATGAAATTCACCGAGGGAGCGTTCAAGTCCTGGGGCTACGAGCTCGCGCGAAAGGAGTTCGGCGCGGTCGAGATTGGCGGAGGGCCCTGGTGCCGCTTCGACAACCCGAAAACCGGCACTGAGATCGTGATCAAGGACGTGATTGCGGACGCTTTTCTGCAGCAGATCCTGACGCGGCCGAAAGAGTACAGCGTGATCGCTACCTTGAACCTCAACGGCGACTATATATCCGATGCGCTGGCTGCCCAGGTCGGGGGTATCGGTCTGGCTCCCGGAGCGAATCTATCGGACACGGTTGCCATGTTCGAGGCAACGCACGGAACCGCCCCGAAGTATGCGGGCAAGGACATGGTCAACCCGAGCTCGCTGGTGCTCTCGGCGGAGATGATGCTGCGTCACCTAGGCTGGACGGAGGCCGCGGATCTGATCCTGAACGGGACCGCCGGCGCGATCTCCCGGAAAACCGTGACCTACGACCTGGAGCGTTTGATGCCCGGCGCCACGAAACTAAGCTGTTCCGGTTTTGGCGATGCGGTCATCGCGAACATGTAAGCGGAATTTAGCAAGCGCGCAAGACACTCCGCCCCGGATCTTCGGGCGGCGTGTCCTGCCAAACCGAACCCGCTCGGTCAGGGCTGGGATTTGTGCAGATTGGAGGCGTGCAGTCCTTTCGGTCCCTCTTCGATCTCGAATTCTACGCGCTGACCTTCTTTCAGTGTCTTGTACCCATCCATATCGATCGCTGAGAAGTGGACGAATATGTCTTGTTCTCCCTGGTCGGGCGTAACGAAACCGTAGCCCTTCGCGTTGTTAAACCATTTCACTACACCGGTTGCCATTTTCTACTACTCCTCCTGAACAGAACACGTTGGCGAAGAAACTTGAGCCGCCCCCTAGGTTGCCTGGGCTCCCTTATCATCGCTTAGCGTTATCTCCGCAGCCCGCCCCGATCGACTGCTGATCGATCCGGCTCGACTGCGACGAGCCCTGAAGGGAAAGTATAATGGTGAAACGGGATTGGTCAAATCTTACCCGAGCGGCATGCTAGGATATACAGCGGATCGACGTGCAGCCGATCGAGGCCCGCTCCGCGCGGGGCAAATAGGCGCCGGGCAAAGCGAATCCCCGGCGCGGATCCCGCTGACTCATAAAGCAGAGGCGGGGCGTAAAACAGCAACCGGCTTTACACCAGGCCGGGGTGAAATTCGTCTAAAATCGAAATCTATGAGCGATGACCAGAAGCACGACGATGCCAACGACCTAGTGGTGCAGAAGGCACGGCCGAAATTGCAGCGGCCGCCGCTTTTCAAGGTGATCCTGCTCAATGACGACTACACACCGATGGAGTTCGTGGTGGAGGTGCTGGAGATGTTTTTCAGCATGGATAGGGTCAGGGCGACCCAGGTCATGCTCCATGTACACACCCGCGGTGTCGGTGTCTGTGGGTTATTCACTCGCGATATCGCCGAGACCAAGGTGGAGCAGGTAAACGACTTCTCGCGCAACCATCAGCACCCACTGTTGTGCGCGATGGAAGAGGCTTAGGGATCGATGTCGTCGCTGGCTGTCCGAGTGAGGGGAACCATGCCGCCGCGGCAGTGGTCGCAACCTTAAACCATAATATGTAAGTAGGCGGGGGACGACCCGATGTTGAGTAAAGATCTCGAATTCACGCTGAATCAGGCGTTCAAGCAGGCGCGTGATAAAAAGCACGAATTCATGACCGTGGAGCATCTGCTGCTCGCGCTTTTGGACAATCCCTCCGCGCTGGAGGTATTGCAAGCGTGCGGTGCGGACACGGACAAGATGAAGCAGGACATCGCGCAATTTATCGAAGAAACCACCCCGCTGATCCAAAGCAGCGAGAGTCGCGAGACTCAGCCGACATTGGGGTTCCAGCGCGTACTGCAGCGTGCGGTGTTCCACGTCCAATCTTCGGGCAAGAAGGAGGTAACCGGTGCGAACGTACTGGTCGCCTTGTTCAGTGAGCAGGAGTCCCAGGCCGTCTACCTGCTGCACAAGCAAGGCATCGCTCGTCTTGACGTGGTGAACTTCATTTCTCACGGCATTTCCAAGGTCCATGGGCAGTCTGGCGAACAAGCGGGGAGCGGCTCGCCGGAGGTCGACGAGGACGTCAGAGAGGCGCCCGCCAAGAGCCCATTGGAAAGTTTTGCGACCAACCTCAACGAGCAGGCGCGCATCGGCAAGATCGACCCCCTAATCGGGCGCAAGCTCGAGGTAGAGCGGACGATCCAGATCCTTTGTCGCCGGCGCAAGAACAACCCACTATTGGTCGGCGAAGCCGGGGTGGGGAAGACCGCCATTGCCGAGGGCCTGGCCAAACTGATCGTCGATGAAGAGGTTCCGGAAGTCCTCGCCGAGTGCACTCTGTATGCCCTGGACCTGGGCGGGCTGGTAGCAGGAACCAAGTACCGCGGCGATTTCGAAAAGCGTCTGAAATCGGTACTGGCCCAGATCAAGGACCAGCCCGACACGATCCTGTTCATCGACGAGATCCATACAGTGATCGGGGCAGGAGCGGCCTCGGGCGGCGTGATGGATGCCTCGAACTTGATCAAACCCATGCTCGCTTCGGGTGAGCTGCGTTGTATCGGGTCGACCACCTACCAGGAATTCCGCGGCATCTTCGAGAAGGATCGAGCACTGGCGCGGCGCTTTCAGAAGATCGATATCCTCGAACCCAGCGTGGAAGAGACGGTCGAGATCCTGAAAGGCCTCAAATCAAGGTTCGAGGAGCATCACCACGTCAAATACGCGCAAGCCGCACTGCGCGCAGCGGCAGAGCTTTCGGCAAAACATATCAACGATCGGCATCTGCCCGACAAGGCGATCGACGTCATCGACGAGGCCGGCGCCAATGTTCAGCTTGCGCCGCGAGCGAAGCGCAAGAAGGTGATCAACGTGACGGACGTGGAGAATATTATTGCCAAGATGGCGCGCATACCGCCGCGCAAGGTATCGATCTCCGATACCGAGGCTTTGAAAAACCTGGATCGGGATCTGCGGATGGTGGTATTCGGGCAGGACGAGGCAATCGATACCTTGGCAACGGCCATCAGGATGAACCGCTCAGGGTTGGGCAGCGAGGAGAAGCCGATCGGTTCTTTTCTGTTTGCCGGACCCACCGGGGTCGGCAAGACGGAGGTTACCCGGCAGCTGGCGCGGATCATGGGCATCGAGCTGATCCGCTTTGATATGTCCGAATACATGGAGCGGCATACGGTTTCGCGGCTGATCGGCGCGCCGCCGGGATACGTTGGTTTCGACCAGGGGGGGCTGCTGACCGAGGAGGTGAACAAACACCCGTATGCGGTACTTCTGTTGGACGAAATCGAAAAGGCGCATCCGGACGTATTCAATCTCCTGTTGCAGGTGATGGATCACGGTACCCTGACCGACAATAACGGGCGCAAGGCGGATTTCCGCAATGTCATCTTGGTGATGACGACGAACGCGGGGGCCGAGGAGATGAGCCGGCCGTCGATGGGCTTCGCTCCCCAAGACCACTCGAGCGACGGCATGGAGGCGTTGAAGAAGCGATTCGCGCCGGAATTCCGCAACCGGCTCGATGGCGTTATCCAGTTCCGCTCGTTGAGCCCCGAGGTCATCGGCCACGTGGTGGATAAGTTCCTTTTCGAACTAGAGGGGCAACTCGAGGCCAAGAAGGTATCGCTGGTGGTGGAGCCGGCCGCGCGAGCCTGGCTCGCGGAGCACGGCTATGACGCAAAGATGGGTGCACGGCCGATGGCGCGGGTGATCCAGGAGCGCATCAAGAAACCGCTGGCGGGGGAATTGCTGTTTGGCGAATTGAACGAAGGTGGAAGGATTCGGGTTTCCGCCTCGGAGGATGGTTTGGAGGTCGTGATCGAAGCACACGCCATCCCCTGAGCGGTGTGCCTTCAGCGCGCGCGGTACGTGATGCGCCCTTTGCTCAAGTCGTAGGGCGTAAGCTGAACCGTTACCTTGTCGCCGGTAAGAATGCGGATGTAATGTTTGCGCATCTTGCCCGAGATATGGGCGGTGACCACGTGGCCGTTTTCCAGCTTCACACGGAACATGGTATTCGGCAGGGTTTCGACTACGGTACCCTCCATCTCGATGAAATCTTCTTTTGCCATTCCTCTTCCTGATTGCTTCGGTGGCCGCGAGCGGCATGTCGCATACGTTATCGGGCGCGGAGTATAACACAGCACGCCCGCCCCAAGGCCGGCAATTCGTTGCTCCGCCACGCCTTTCTATCTGGCAGCCCGTGC
>JAHEIA010000258.1 GCA_024639625.1 Chromatiales bacterium | reverse complement strand
CCCATGCCGGACATGCCACCCATGCCGGACATGCCACCCATGCCGGACATACCGGACATACCGGACATACCACCCATGCCGGACATTCCCGACATGCTCGCCGCCGCAGTGCCGGCGCCGGCCAGGCTTAAGCCGACCAACGCAGCAACAGCAGCTTTCTTGAACCCCTTCAACGTTGTGACCATGAAAATACCTCCAATGGTTTGTTTGGCAGAAACAGCGAAGTGTGCCTATTTGTTGCTATACCAACCGCGAATGTCGTACCGGCCTTCCGGGCCCGGATGATTGAACGGCGTGTACCAGTTCCCCTGGTCCTCAAGGAAACGCAGACTCTGCGGGTAGGGTCGCGAAATTCCGGTCAGGGCTTGCGCGTACCAACCGGGGGCCTTCACCACATCGTCAATGACAGGCGCGTTGTCGGGGCGCCGATCCGGTGTAACACCTGCGATCGGGTATTCGGCCGCGGCGGGTGAAACCACCGCCAGCAGACAGGCGCAGCAACCAAGGGCTCCAATCAGGGTCAGGAAATGAACTTTCATCGAGGATCTCCGCTTGGGTTCTTAAGTGTCTGGCGTCTGCCGGTGGGTGAGGGACATCACGTATCACCGCGACCTCGTTATCCGTGCAGCAGACTCCATGCCAATACCCGCGATATGTGTATAACCTATTGTTATTTAGAAAGTTTCTGCGTCGTCGTGGAATCGGAAACGACAGCTGCGGATGGAGAAACCTGACCGAATGTCATTAGGGAGCGCTAACGTTAGCAGAGCGGATGGCGGAGCAACGCCTTGCTCGAGCGCTGGGACGCCCGGGGAAAGTATTGAAATATCTTTATTTGTCTGCGTGTTATGCAGGCTATCTGAGCAATCGGGCGAGTTGTTGCGAGGGGTATTTCTGGAGAGCCCCGGGAATCCTGACAATGTGTCGCGACGCTCGAAGGAGGGTGTGCTTCCTGCGCGGGAGTCGACTCTTCGGAACACTGGTTTCCGCCCGGCGTCTGGCATGCCGGGCGGAAAGAGGTTCAATTGAGTACGATCACCCGCCCGTCGGCCGCGTTGATCGCAAGTTGGTGCTCCAGCCGATAGGGTGGTTTCTTGTCCACGATGCTCACCACGTATACCCGCAATACCTTGCGGATGCGCCCGACCGACATGGTGTTGTTGCCGAACACCTTGAGCCAGTCCGACGCGATGCGTTTAGCTTCACCCCATTCGTCTACCGGCGTGCTGACATCTGCGTTACGCACTGCCGAAGGCACGTAGCCCTTTGCCGGGACTACCTTTGCACGAGGGGCTTCGGCTGCCCGGGGGCGCAGGATGACAGAGCCATCGGCAAGGCGTTCCACGAGCCAGCCTCGCTCGGCCATCAGTTGGTCCAGGTTCGGTGCGGTCTGCGGCGGGCTTTCTGTATTCGGCGCGGCCGGCAGCGTTGGCTGAGCGGGTGGGTAGAGGAGTGTTGATCCGTCTGCCCCCTTTTCCACACGCCAGCCAGCGTCCCGCAACTGCGCCCAGCGGTCGGCTTCCACGTCCTCCGGTTCTTTCTCTTCGGCTGCAACGCTTGGTGGTGTCGATTCGGGTTTCGGGCGCAGAATCAGACTACCGTCCGCGCCGGATTCGACTGCCCACCCAGCTTTTTCCAGGGCAGCCTGCACCGCGGGATTCAGCCCCGACGCCGCGCCGTAACCCCAATGCAGGGCCAAAGCCAACCCCAGCCCCCATCCGATTAACTTCAGCCACATGGTGCATTCCCCCCTATGAATAGCGCCCCGCGATGATTAGGCCAGTGCAATCCATGTGCCATAGATCCGGGACGCGCCGTAAGACCGCGGTTTTCCGGCCGCAGCTGCAAGCAAAGGGCTCGCGGAAGCGCGTGTTCCCAGGATACCGAAGTATCTTTAGCTGACAATTTGTCAGAGTAATTCCGCACGCGGTGACTAGAATACTAAGATATGGTATCGGTACACGAACCCGGTTGGATCAACGGGTCGCGAGCAACCCTTCCGATTCCCCGGACCGCGTCATGAGTTGGCTCAGCTCGAACCTGAATAGAAAATTCGCCGTTGGAACCGCGGCCGGACTGGTTATCAGCTCCCTGGTGTTTCTGGTTCTCTTCCTGCGCTTGTATGGTGCTCAATTGGAGGAAGAAAGGGTCGCGGCTGCCACCGAGGTGAACCGGTTGCTGCAGACTTCTCTGGAAAACGCCATGCTCAAGCGTGACTTGGAAGGATTGAAGGAGATCCTGGTCCGTTTGGGTGAGCAGCCGGCGGTTCGCCGAGCCATGATCACCAATCCCGCTGGAGAAATCCGGTTTTCCAGTGAAGCCGCGTTGCTAGGGACCCGTCTTGCGCCCGCCGATTCCGTCGGGCAAGGCCCGTCCAGCGAGTTCCGCAGAGACCCGAACGGTCAGGACATCCTGCGTAACATCAATCCGGTGCGTAACAAACCGGCTTGCCAGGAATGCCACGGCCCGGTTGAAAGCAATCCGGTCAACGGTGTCCTTTATGTGGACTACGAGGGTGCTTCGATACTCGGGCATGCCCGCAAGACAACCTTGCTGCTTATGGGGTCCGGCGCGCTGATCGTTCTGATCAACCTCGCGGGAGGATGGTGGTTCATGCGTCGCTTTGTGTTGCGGCCCGTTGCTCACCTGTCAGACGTCAGCGGCCGTGTGGCCGGGGGCGAACTTGGGGCCCGGGTTACGGTGAAGGGCCATGACGAGTTGGCGCGGCTCGGCAAGAGATTCAACCAGATGGCGGGAGCCCTGCAGGGCAAGATCCAGGACCTGGCCGAGAAAGAGCATTTTTTGCAGCAGTTGGTGGACGCGATCCCTGATGGGATCCGGATCATTGACCCAGAGTACCGAGTGATTCTGGCCAACAGCGCCTACCGTACGCAACTTGGTCTGGGGCCGGGGGACAGGGAACCCGACACCTGCTTCCGTGCGACCCACCGACGAGATACCCCCTGTCCGAGGACTCTGCTGAGTTGCCCATTGCGCGACGTGATTGAGACTGGAGAGCCGCTGCGCGTCGTGCACCAGCACCAGAGGCTGGACGGCAGCAAACTGGATGTGGAAATCTACGCGGCTCCTCTGCAGGTGTTCCGGGGCGGTGGGTCCCGGATGCTGGTCGTGGAGTCGATCCGGGATCTGGGCAAGCAGGTCAAATTCAGCCACGAACAGAAGCTGTCGGAGCTAGGCCGGCTGGCCGCTGGAGTTGCTCACGAGATCCACAATCCGCTGTCGTCGGTTCGGCTCGCCTTGCACGCAGTAAGGCAGGAAAGCGACCCCGATCGGCTCGCCGGGTATCTGGCGACCGTGGACCAGGAGATCGACCAGTGCATCAGGGTCACCGAGCGGCTGTTGCGTCTCAGCGTGCCCGCCTCGAGCGAGCCGGAGTTAGTGGCGGTAGACACCGTTGTGGACGAGACCCTGAAGCTGTTGCAGTGGGAGGCAGAAAAACGCTGTGTCGACGTTCGCTTTTCCGCTGAACAGACACCGCTGCGTGTCCTGGCCAGCGACAGCGAACTGCGCATGGTAGCCCTCAATCTGGCACAGAATGCCCTGCATGCCATGCCTCAGGGCGGTAGCTTGAGCGTGACCTGTCGGCGCGTCGATGGCGAGGTGGAGGTGGAGTTTGCGGATTCGGGTGTCGGCATCCTGCCGCAAGAACGCGGGCAGATTTTCGAGCCCTTCTTCAGCCGACGGGCGGACGGGGTCCGCGGGACCGGTCTCGGACTGTCGATTACCAAGGCGATCCTGGAAAATTACGGTGGCACCATCGCCGTGGAAAGCACCCCCGGTCAGGGTAGTAGGTTCACGGTGCGTCTGGCCGACGCGGACCTGGACATGGAGGACTGAACGGTGCGTAAACACATCCTGATGATTGAGGATGACAAGGTGTTGAACCGTCTCTTGCGGCAGCATGTCGCCGCTTTGGGCCATCAGGTGACCGGAGTCGAGAGCTGGGCGGGTGCCGACGAGGTCCTGCGGTCGGTGGAGCCCCATCTGATCATAACGGACGTCAAGCTGCCGGACGGCGATAGCCTGGATCGGCTGCCCGATCTGGTTGCCAGCCACCCGGTCGTCGTGCTCACCGCCTTCGGTTCGGTGCGCAATGCGGTTCAGGCGATGAAGGCCGGCGCCTTCGAATACCTGGTAAAACCGATCAGTCCCGAGGAACTCACATTGGTGGTCCAGCGAGCCCTGGCCGATGCGGATCTGCGCAACCAACACCAGTTCTGCATGCGGCGTCTAAAAGCAAGGGAGGGCAGCGAAAGCTTCATGATCGGTGTCAGCCCAGCACTGCTGGCGGTGCAGGAAACCATTGAAGCGGTAGCACCGTCGGACATCACGGTCTTGATTCAGGGCGAGAGCGGCTCCGGTAAGGAACTGGTAGCCCGGGCCCTGCATCGGAGCAGCGACCGCGCCGCCCGCAATTTCGTAGCCGTGGACTGCTGTACGCTGCAGGAGAAGCTGTTCGAATCCGAATTGTTTGGCCATGAGAGGGGCGCGTTCACCGGCGCCGACCGGCAGAAGAAGGGACTGATTGAAGGCGCGGAAGGCGGCACCTTGTTTCTCGACGAGATCGGCGAGATCGACATAGCCCTGCAGGCCAAGTTGCTGCGCGTGCTCGAGACCGGCAAGTTCCGGCGACTGGGCGGCACCAAGGATCTGGACGCCAATATCCGTGTTGTGGCGGCTACCAATCGCGACCTCAGCGCCATGAGCGCGGCGGGCGAGTTCCGTGAGGATCTCTACTATCGGCTCAGCCCTTTCGTCATCGACACCCCGCCGTTGCGGGATCGGCGCGAGGATATCCCCTATCTCGTGGACCATTTTCTCGAAAACCACAACTTCTCACGCCGCATCAACAAGACCATCAACGGTGACGCCAAGCGAGCGCTGATCGCCTACGATTGGCCGGGAAATGTAAGGGAACTGAAGAACGTGGTGGAGCGGGCAATCATCCTGTCCCGCGATAAGAAGAAGATCCGAATCGAGCACCTGGCGTTCGGTACCAGCGCTCGGCGCAGCAGCGCCAAGCTTACCCTCAGCTTCGATTCCGACCCGACCCTGGAGGAGGTTGAGGCCGCCTACTTGGGCATTCAGCTGAAAAAATTCTCCGGCCGACGCGCAAAGGTGGCCGAGGTGCTGAATATCAGCGAGCGCAACGTCTACCGGCTGATCAAGCGCTACGGGCTGGCGGAGCCTCATTGAGCCAAGCCCTGACTGGACAGGTGAGAGCGGGCGCCCGTGCCACCGACAGGCGGGCTCACGGCGCAGTCCGATGCCATGCTCAACATGGAGGTGGTAGAGCATGTGGAGCATCTGCCGGC
>JAHEIA010000257.1 GCA_024639625.1 Chromatiales bacterium | reverse complement strand
AGAGTGATTGGAAACTGCCACAGAGCGCTGCATTATCATCACCTCGGAGGGCTTACTTGCACCTGGAGAGTGGAAATGTTGCGAACAAGACAAAATCGAAATCTAGCGGCCGTCGCCGCCATCGCCATAACCGTCGGTCTCTCGACACCAGTCCACGCCCAATCGGAGGCTGACTGCGCCGCCCGCGCCGAGCGGGCGGCCCGGGGAGGGTCCACTGTCGTTGGCAGTGCCGCGGTTGGAGCCGGCGGCGGAGCCCTTTTTGGCGCCATCGTAGGCGGCAGGAGAAGTGCCGCCCGCGGCGCCGCCGCGGGCGCGCTCGTCGAGGCGCAGCTTCGGCCATCTCCAAGAACGACACCTACAGGCGCGTCTACGACGATTGCATGTACCGTCGCTAGCAATAATACCAATCAGATGAAGGAGATTGTCATGCTCAGATCTTTTTCCAGACCCGTGTCAGCCGCTGCGATGGCAGCCCTCTTCGTTGGTGGCTCCACTTCTTTTGCAGAGCAGCAGCCGCAGATGAAAGACTTGAATGACTCCTTGTGCAAAGACGTCGTGCGCTCTTCGGGCGAGGATCGAGTGATCGCCCTGGCCCTAGCCCACGGATATAGGCTCGGGAAGAAGAACACGACAAAGTACGACCCAGAGGAGCTCGGCCAGATCAGCGACAAGTTCATCGAATACTGCCTCGATCACCCCAATGAGAAGGCCCTGGCATCGTTCGAAAAGATCGCCAACTGAGTCCAGATCGATCCGCAAACAGGGGCAAATACGGGCTGCGTGATCCAAGGAAGTTTTGATATAAATCAGCGCCATTTCGGTGTTGGGGCGCTTGTCGGGGTGTACGAACACTCCATCGGCGAAAGCCCCAGCAGAGGGTTTTCATTATCTCCGACTGCCGAAGCCGCTGTAGGCGAGCAGTGCTGCAGCGGCTCGCGCAGTCGGGATGATACCCTTGTGCCCCGATGTGCTGAGCATCAGCGACTACATAATGAAGCGATCAACGAGGGCTAAGATGAAAAACGCATTGATTGTTTTGATTCTCGCTGCCGCAGCGGCCGCAGGTTGGTATGTGCTCGTTTATGAGAAACCAGGGCCAGTGGAACAATTGGGCCGCGATATTGACCAGAAGATCGACGAGATCAAGCACGGCGACGAAACAGCCGTGGAGAAGGCCGCCAGAAAGACCCGGGAAGCGACCGAGGAAGTGAAGAAAAAACTCGAAAAGTGACTCCCTTGGGCCGGTACCGATGCTTTCAAGGGTGCCGCCAGCTTGTCAAAGATTCTTCAGTGGAACGGTGGTGATCGCCAGCTACTTATATCTACCTGCAGGTTCGGGGATCGGAACCTGAAAGAGCAGCTGTCCGCGTTCGAAAAGGTCCGCAAGTAGCGTCGAAAGTGATCTCATCTTGCTCTCCTTCGGACCAAACCCGTACTTGAAGAACTTAGCCGGCGCATACAAACCCGATCTCGTCCGGCCGCCGGACGTGATTTACCCCTGTTCCGGCAATACCGTGGCTGGCATTCAAGCCACGCCCTGTGCCAACCAACCCAGCATCAGCATGCCCACCGCGACGATCCAGCTGCCGGCGACCCGGACGGCCACGCGAGCCCAGAGCACCCGCACGGGAACCACGGCGGCGGCGGTGAGCAAGGCGATTACCAGGACCGTCAGCACGCTGCCGAGCAAGGCTGAAGGAGCTGCTCTCATGGCCGCAAGGGCCGAGCCGTTGAGCAGTCCGTGAAGCGCGCCGTACAATGCTCCCAGCGCAGCCACCGCAAGCGGCGACAGCCTGGTATCAAACGCCACCAGAACGCCTAGGATCAGGAATGACAATACGCTGAGCCAGGTCAGATCCGGAGTGACCGGCAAACGCATACCGATCATCCCCGCCAACAGCCAAGAGATCGTCAAAGCCGTCACCGTCAGCCTGCCGGCTCTCGCACCGCGCAGCCCGGCCAGCAGCGCCGCGGCCACCAAGCCAAGCAGATCGCCGGGCGAAAGCAGCAGATGCAGCGCCCCATCGTAAAAGGGGCCGAGGCCGGAGTTAACCAAATGAGCCTGCGCCGCCGCGGGCGCAGCAAGCAACACCGCAGCGACCGGTGCGACGATGTTTGAACGCTTCATCGGACCGCACTCCATAGGAAATACAGCCCGCCCACCATGACCAGTGCACCGGCACCGCGCAATGCCTGGCGGCCAAGGTCCCAGCGGTTGATCAGGCCGGTCGCGATTCCGGTGGCGTGCAGCAGGCCGGTGGCGATCACGAATCCCAGGCTGTAGAGCATGGCGTTCTGTCCCGGCGTCAACTCGGTGCCGTGCGCATGGCCGTGGAAGACGGCGAAGAGTGCGACCACTCCGACCGCGGCCACCAGGGGCAGGCGGACTTGGCCGAGCACCAGGGCACCGAGCACCACGGCCGACACGGCGATACCGGCCTCGACGCCCGGCAACGGGATGCCGACCAGTCCGAGCATGCCGCCGAAAGCCATCATCATGGGAAAGGCCACCGGCAGTACCCACAGCGCCGGCATACCCAGCTGTGCGCCCCACAAGCCGACCGCCACCATGGCAATGACGTGGTCGAGACCCGAGACCGGGTGCGACAGGCCGCTGAGGAAGCCACCGGCCTGACCCGATTCCACGTGTCCCCAGGCCAAAAGGGGCCAGACCGAAGCCAGCACCAGCGTGGCCAGCAATACCCGCCCCGGATGGAGGCACCTCTCAACCTTCATGTCATTTGCCCCTCAAAACATCATCACCGCGCGCTGGATGGTCCAGTACGCCCCCAGCGAACCGATCGCATAACCGGGTGCGAAGTCCAGCCAGCGCGGCCAGCGGAACTCCAGCACGCGCAGCGAGCGATAGGCCAGCAGCATCAGGATGACGAAGGCAAGCTGGCCAATCTCGACGCCGATGTTGAACATGAGCAGCGCGAGCGGGATTTCCGCCTTGGGCATCCCTACGGTCGACAGCCCGCTGGCAAATCCAAATCCGTGCAACAGGCCGAATCCGAACGCAACCACCCAGGGATGTCGGATGGTAAAGCTGGTCTCGCCGCGCCAGACACGCACGATTTCCGGCCCAAGGTACAGGATGGATAGCGCAATGGCCGCGTTCAGCGGCGGCCCCGGAACATGTGCATAACCCAGGGTGGCGACAGCGAGCGTGATGCTGTGGGCCACGGTGAAGGCGGTGATGGTCTTGATCAGCATCCTTCGGCCTCGGACGATGATCAGCAGCCCGAGCACGAAGAGCAGGTGATCGATGCCCATCAGAATGTGATTGAAGCCGAGGACGAGGTACTCGCCCGATGCGACATACCAGGGCCGCTCGCCACGCAGTTCCGCGTACGGCTGCGTGGGTCGCACCACTAGGCTCGCCTCGCTGCCGTCCAGGCGCGAGATCCGCACGAACACATCGGTGATGGTCGCCTCCAGACCGGGGAAGCGGACCACACTGCCGTCGATGGAGCCGCCCGCCACGTCTACCACGCGGCGATGCAGGGCCGAATCGGGCAATTGGCGCAGCGTCGGCTCCCCGACCGTCAGCCAGTCCGGCGGGAGCTGCAATTCTGCAGGATGCGGCCTGCCGTAGTAGATCGGCGCCCGCCAGATGACCTCGTAGCGTTCGGGCCCCAGTTGCCGCAGCTCGAGCAGTCCGGGCTGTGACTCGTGGGCCAGCACCGGGCCGCAAAATCCGAACGACAGGATCAGCCAGGAGATCGCGATCCAAAGGCGGCGTTGCGTCATTTCTCGGACTGCGCCTGTTGGGTTGTAGCCGCGACCGCACCATCGGATTTGGCCTGCGCCTTCGCCGGCTCGACGATCACCTCGTAGCCCTCGCGGAGCTTCCGGTAGGCCAGGTCCTTGAGCTCCTGGCGGCGCTGCGCCAGGTATTCGCGCTCGACCTCGGCGCGCACTTCGGCCAGCGCCGGCAGGCGCGCTTCTCTGCGCCCGGTGACCAGCACCAGGTGGGCGCCGAACCCGGAATACAGGGGTCCGCTCCAGGCGCCCGGTTCGAGCGCCATCGCTTCCCGCGCAAAGGTCTCTCCGAAGGTCCGCGCGGTCTCGGTCAGCGACGCCGCAGTTTGCTCATAGGGGAGCATGGTCGGGTCACCGAGGGTCTCGGGCGATACCCCCGCCCGCAGGTCGGCGAGCGTCCGCTCGGCATCCACTGCCAGATCCCGGCGTCTGTCGGGGTTGAGATAGACCTGTCGGAACGACAGCCGCGGCTCGATGCGAAACCTTTCGGGGTGCTGCTCCAGGTAGCCGCTCAACACCTCTTCGCCCGGTGGCTCCGCGGCGGTCAGGTCCTCGAGGAGGAACTCCAGCTTGAGCCGCATGCGGCGGCGCACCTGCGGATCGTTCTGGTCGAGGCCCATCGCCAGGGCCTCGCGGTAGTACACCTCGTCGCGGACATGGCTCTCGATCAGTCCGGCCAGTTCATTTTCCGTGGCAGGACGCAACCAGGTGCGCTTGAATTGGGCAGCCAGCTGCTCGATCTGGCTGGCGTCGACCACAATGCGGTTCGGTGCATCGGGGCGATTGTCCTGGGTAAGATCGAATGCCAGGAAAAGACCGGCACCGATCACCAGAAAATGCACCAGTGGCTCACGCCAGAGTTTCTTCATGGGGCAAATGAATCCCGCGGTTCACCAGACGCCCGAACCGGCACGGACTAACTGCCTTCCACGGGAAGGCAGGAGAGAAACCGAAAAGGCGGGTCGGGAACCTTCCCCCTTTGGACCCGCCGGGGCGCCAATGCACTCACCAACGATTATTCCGGCGCGTACCAGATCGGCGACGTATAGGCGCGCTCCTGGCCGACGGTCTCTGCACCCTCGGGGATCTCCACACCGAAGCGGAAAGCATCGTAGACCACCCAGCGAGGCGTCGGGATCTCCAACACGCGGGCATAGTAGAAAGCCTTCTGGGCCGGATCGAAATCGGGGTCGGTCCAAACGGCGGCGAGTTCGGAGGCGCCGATGGTATTCGTCCAGTTGGCGTTCTCGATATCGACCGTGTTGCCGACCGGCGGCAGAACGCCGTTGGCGTCGGGTTCGCGACCGGCCGACCAGGCGACGTCGTAGACCCACTCCTGCGTCTCGCCCTCTGCGTCGAGCCAGCCCTTGATGATCTGTATCCGATCGAGATTGGCGCCGACCGGATCGCGCAGCGCGTAGACCATGAAGGTCGGCGCCCCATCGCCGGAGCGCGGCTCCAGGTCGCTGCCCATCGGCACGCCCTTTT
Organism: Chromatiales bacterium; assembly: GCA_024639625.1. GTDB lineage: Bacteria > Pseudomonadota > Gammaproteobacteria > Chromatiales > Chromatiaceae > JAHEIA01. Next base: position 91 of record JAHEIA010000257.1, on the reverse strand, counting down.
CGTAGCCGCGGAAGGCGGGTTGGCGGCTGTTGAGGTCATTCGCGGTGTAGTCCCAACCGCCGAAGAAGCGCACCATCATGCGGGGGCCGGT
>JAHEIA010000256.1 GCA_024639625.1 Chromatiales bacterium | reverse complement strand
GCAACCTGCGCAAGGAGCAACCGCTGCTTAACCACCGGCTGCGTAAAGCGGCCCTGGCCGGGGCTGCCGTCGCCTTGGTAAATCCTCGGCGCTATGAATTGAACTACCCCGCTACCCAGGTTGCCTGCGGGCCGCAGGAGATGGCGGCTGCTCTCGCCGCGATCGGTAAGGCGCTCAAGGCCAAGGCAAAGGGAATAGCGGGCAAGTTGATCGGGTCCGCTAAGCCGGGCTCGGAAGAAAAACAGATTGCCCGGGTGCTGGCGGAAGCGGGGCAAGGGGCGGTATTCATCGGCGCCCTGGGCAGGGCGCATCCCGACTATGCCGTGTTGCGCGACCTCGGCGCAGCGATCGCGCAGGCCGCTGGCTGCGTACTCGGAGCGATTCCCGAGGCCAACAGCGTTGGCGCATGCCTGGCAGGGGCGCTGCCGCAATGCGGCCCCGGCGGTTCGCGTGTCGAGCGGGCCGGGAGCGACGCCCTGGATATGCTGACGCGCCCGCGCGCCGCCTATCTGCTGCTCGGCGCGGAACCGGGGTTCGATTTCTGGAACCCTCGCCTCGCCCACGAGGCGTTTGCCAAAGCGAATTGTGTCGTGGCGCTCACCGCGTATCGCAGCCCGTCGCTGGAGGAATGCGCACACGTGATGCTGCCGGTGGGACTGTTCCCGGAAACCTCCGGCACTTTTGTCAACGCCGAGGGGCGCTGGCAAGGTTTTTCCGGCGCCGTGAGCCCGCCGGGTGAGGCCCGCCCGGCATGGAAGGTGTTGCGGGTTCTGGGTAACCTGCTCGACCTGCCCGGATTCGAATATGTCCATTCGGAGCAGGTGCGCGACGAGTTGGCCGCCCTCTGCGGGCCCCTGGAGGGCAACCGCGTGGACAGCTCGGGCATAGGAGAACTGCGTTTCGCAGCCGGCGAGCTGATCCGCATCGGAGAAGTACCGATCTACGCGGTGGATCCGTTGGTGCGCCGGGCCGCAGCACTGCAGCAGACCGTGGAGGGTGATGCGGCCAGCATACGATTGAATGAGCAGCAGGCGGAGAAGCTAGGGCTGGCCGGGGCTCAGCGGGTGACGGTGGGCCAGGATGGCGTCAGGGTGGCGATGCCGCTGGTAATTGATCCCGGGTTGCCCGACGGCTGCGTCGGCGTACCCGCTGCCGTACCGGGTACCGAAGACCTCGGTAATCCCTTCGGTACGGTGACGCTCGAGAAAGGGTAGGCCTATGGACTTCGTCGTCGCTCTCTGGGATACCTTGAATCAAGATTGGCCGCTGATCGCCATCCTGATCAAGATCGTTGCCATTCTAGCCCCGCTGATGCTCTGCGTGGCCTACTACACGTACGCGGAGCGCAAGATCATCGGCTACATGCAGATCCGCATCGGTCCCAACCGCGTCGGGCCGCGTGGCTGGTTGCAGCCGATCGCCGATGCGGTCAAGTTGATGTTCAAGGAGATCGTGCTGCCGTCCGGGGCGAACCTGTTTCTGTTCATCCTGGCGCCCGTGATCTCCATCGCCACGGCGCTGGCCGCCTGGGCGGTATTCCCCTTCGACGCCCACTTGGTCCTGGCGGACGTGAATGCCGGTTTGCTGTATGTCCTGGCGATCGCGTCGATGGGGGTTTACGGGATCATCATCGGTGGCTGGGCATCCAATTCGAAGTATGCACTGCTTGGCGCCATGCGTTCCGCCGCCCAGGTGGTGGCCTACGAGATCGCCATGGGTTTCGCGCTGGTGGGGGTGATCGTCGCCGCCGGCAGCCTTAACCTGGGCGAGATCATCCGCGCGCAAGAAGGCGGGATTCTGCACTGGTTCTGGTTGCCGTTGCTGCCTTTGTTTTTGATCTACTACATCTCGGGAGTCGCGGAGACCAATCGCGCGCCGTTCGACGTAGCGGAGGGGGAATCGGAAATCGTAGCCGGCTTTCACGTCGAGTATTCCGGCATGCTTTTCAGCACCTATTTCCTTGCGGAATACGCCAACATGCTGTTGATTTCCGCTCTCACCGTGGTGCTGTTCTTCGGCGGTTGGCTTTCCCCGTTTCAGGGCACCCCGCTGCAGGACTGGTTCTCGTGGGTGCCGGGCATTGCCTGGTTACTGGCAAAGACCGCGTTCTTCGCATTCACCTTTCTCTGGCTGCGTGCCACCTTCCCGCGTTACCGCTACGATCAGATCATGCGGCTCGGTTGGAAGGTGTTTATTCCGATAACGATCCTCTGGATCGTGGTGGTGGCGGCGGCCGTTGTCTATGAAGCGCCCATGACCTCGTTGGGAACCTGGGTCGGTGTGGTCGCCCTGGTCTATTTGGCAGGCAACTGGCTGGCGGGAATGTTGAGGACACGGTGATGCTCAAGACCTTCCAGAACTATTTCAACAGTCTGTTTCTCCTCGAGCTTTTCCGCGGCTTGCGCCTCACCGGCCGGTATCTGTTCGCGCGCAAGATCACCATCCAGTACCCGGAGGAGAAGACGCCGATTTCGCCGCGCTTCCGTGGCTTGCACGCGTTGCGTCGCTACCCGAACGGGGAGGAGCGTTGCATCGCATGCAAGTTGTGCGAAGCGGTCTGTCCCGCGTTGGCGATTACCATCGAAGCCGAGCCGCGTGACGACGGGTCGCGGCGCACCACTCGTTATGATATCGACCTATTCAAGTGCATCTACTGCGGTTTCTGTGAGGAATCCTGTCCTGTGGATTCCATCGTCGAAACGTCGGTGTTCGAGTATCACTTCGAGAACCAGGGCGAAAATATCATGACCAAGGAGATGTTGCTCGCGATCGGCGACCGTTACGAGGCGCAGTTGGCGAAAGACCGTGAGGTTCAGGCGCCTTATCGATAGGGCGAAACTCGGTACGGGGCGGAACGACGATGTTCGAAAAGTTTCTATTTTATCTCTTTGCGGCAGTCCTTATCTTTGCCGCGACCATGGTCATTACACGCCGTAACCCGGTTCACTCGGTGTTGTTTCTCGTTTTGGCCTTTTTCAGCAGCGCCGGTTTGTGGCTGCTTCTCGAGGCCGAATTTTTGGCGGTGACACTGGTGTTGGTCTACGTCGGGGCGGTGATGGTGCTGTTTCTGTTCGTCGTGATGATGCTCGACATCGATCTGGCGGCCCTGCGTGCCGGTTTTATCCGTTATCTTCCGGTCGGTTTGCTGGTTGCCGTGGGCATGGCGGCGGCCATGATCATGGTGGTGGGCCCGCGGTATTTTGGGCTCGAGAAGTATGCGGCGCCGGCTCGGCACGGCGCGGAATACAGCAATACCGCGGACCTCGGCACCCTGCTGTACACGGTGTACGTGTATCCGTTCGAAATCGCCGCGGTGATACTGCTGGTGGCGATCATCGCAGCAATCGGTCTGACCCTGCGTCGCCGTCCGACAACGAAATACCAGAACCCCTCCTCTCAGGTCGCGATTCGCCGGGGTGACCGCGTACGGATGGTCAAGATGCCGGCGGAAGAAAAGGTGCCACAGAAATGATCGCGCTATCCGATTATCTGATCCTCGGCGCCATCTTGTTTGCGATCAGCGTCGCAGGAATTTTTCTTAATCGAAAGAACGTGATTCTGCTGCTCATGTGTATCGAACTCATGCTGCTGGCAGTCAACCTGAATTTCGTCGCATTCGCGCATTTCCTGCAGGACACATCCGGTCAGGTGTTCGTGTTTTTCATCCTCACCGTGGCGGCAGCAGAGGCGGCGATCGGCCTCGCCATCCTGGTTGTACTGTTCCGCAATCGGCAGACCATCAACGTTCAGGACCTGGATTCGCTGAAGGGTTAAGAGAACACCATGGAAAAGATCTATCTCGCCATCGTTCTGGCCCCCTTGATCGGGGCCGTGGTCGCCGGTCTCTGGTGCCGCTGGATCGAACGCCCGGTGGCCCATTGGGTGACCATCGCCGGGGTGGCCATCTCCTGTGTCCTATCCCTCTATGTACTGAAGCGTTTCGCCTTCGATGGCGAGCCGGTCTACAACAGCTCGCTCTACACATGGATGGTGAGCGACGGTCTGCGCTTTGAGGTCGGTTTCCTGGTCGACAAGCTCACCGCGATGATGATCAGCGTGGTGACCTTCGTCTCGCTCATGGTGCACATTTACACCATTGGCTATATGGCGCACGAAGAAGGATACCAGCGTTTCTTCAGCTATATCGCCTTGTTCACCTTTTCGATGTTGATGTTGGTGATGTCCAACAACTTCCTGCAGCTGTTCTTCGGCTGGGAGGCCGTGGGGTTGGTCTCCTATCTCTTGATCGGCTTCTATTTCAAACGCGAATCGGCGATCTTCGCCAATCTCAAAGCCTTCCTGGTCAACCGGGTGGGTGATTTCGGTTTCGTGCTCGGCATCGCCGCGGTCGCGATGTACTTCAATACTCTGGATTATGCCGAGACCTTCGCTCAAGCGCCGGCACTGGCAGACGCCCAAATTCAGATCTGGGGTGACAAGAGCTGGTCCCTGATGACAGTCATCTGCATCCTGCTGTTCATCGGGGCCATGGGGAAATCCGCCCAGGTACCGCTGCATGTGTGGTTGCCTGATTCGATGGAAGGTCCGACTCCGATCTCTGCGCTGATCCACGCGGCAACCATGGTGACGGCCGGCATCTTCATGGTGGCGCGCATGTCGCCCCTTTATGAGCTCTCGGAGAGCGCCCTCAGCTTTGTCCTGGTGATCGGTGCTACCACCGCGTTTTTCACCGGCCTGATCGGTGTCGTGCAGAACGACATCAAGCGGGTAGTCGCCTATTCGACTCTTTCACAGCTCGGTTACATGACGGTGGCTCTAGGTGCTTCCGCCTACGCTGCCGGGGTATTCCACTTGATGACCCATGCGTTTTTCAAAGCCCTGCTGTTCCTGGCTGCCGGGTCCGTGATCATCGGCATGCATCATGATCAGGATATTCGCAATATGGGCGGTCTCAGGAGATACATGCCGGTCACGTGGATTACCGCACTGCTCGGCTCGTTGGCCCTGATCGGGACGCCAGGCTTCTCCGGATTCTTCTCCAAGGACGCGATCATCGAGGCGGTGCACCATTCGAACACACCGGGTGCGGGGTACGCGTACGTGCTGGTGCTTTTCGGTGTGTTTGTAACGGCCTTGTACAGCTTTCGCATGTTCTTCCTCGTGTTCCATGGCGAAGGGCCGCGGGACGAGCACGCCAAGGGGCACCTGCACGAGTCGCCGCTGGTAGTCACTGTGCCCTTGATCCTGCTGGCGATCCCGTCGGTGGTCATTGGCTGGCTTACGGTCGGGCCGATGTTGTTCGGCGACTGGTTCGCCGGCTCGATCTACGTTGCCCCGCAGCACGACGTACTGGCAGAGATCGGACAAGGGTTCCACGGCCCTTGGGG
>JAHEIA010000255.1 GCA_024639625.1 Chromatiales bacterium | reverse complement strand
AGCGGGCGCAGATGCCGTGCTCACCGAGCCGCTGGATCTCCGTGAATTCGCTCACCGGCTGTGTAGTCTCTCGCCACGCCCGGGCCCGGCTGCAGCGGAGCCTGGTGGCGGCAGCCTCGAACGACGGGTAAGAGACAATATCGCCCATCTCGGCCGCTGGGAGTGGAGCATAGCCGCCAACCGCCTCACCGCTATGCCCGATTGCTACCGGATCATCGAACTTGCTCCCGGCGGAACGCTGGAGCAGATGGAAGACCTATTGAAGTTTGTCCCGGAGATGGAACGATGGACCGTACGCAGCTGGGTAGACAACGCCATCAGTACTGGAGAAGCCGACTACCTGGGGCATCATATCGAGACGCCCGATGGCGGCCTGAAGTATGTGTTGCAGCACCTGGAACCGGTCGTAGACGCCTCAGGCACGACGGTGGCGATTCAAGGCGCAATGCAGGACATCACGAAGCTGCGGCATGGCGAGGTCTCGATCTTCCGCCTCGCCTATTATGACGCACTGACCAATCTGCCGAACCGCAGATCATTTGAAGCGAAGCTACGCCGCGAGATCTCGGTAGCAGTGCGCAGAAACGGACGCGCGGCCATCCTTTTCGTAGACGTGGACGACTTCAAACAAGTCAATGATCGCTTTGGCCACGACACCGGTGATCAGGTGCTGAGAACCATCGCCAAGCGGCTCACTCACGTGATCCGCGACACCGACCTCGTCGGACGCGACCGGGCGGCGGAGGAAACCAGCATCGCCCGCTTCGGCGGTGACGAGTTCCTGCTGCTGCTGTCCGATATCGGCCGGCCCGAAGACGCCGGAGAAATCGCGCAACGCATTCTCGAGACGGTCCGGCGTCCGATCCAGGTCGACAGCCACGAAATCCTGGTCACGACAAGTATCGGCATCGCGATCTGTCCGGATCAGAGCAGCAAACCCGCGAGTTTGATCAAGCACGCGGACGCCGCGATGTACGAGGCCAAGTACCAGGGCAAGGATCGCTGCCATTTCTTCCAGGCGGACAGCCAAAAGATGAATCAGCCCCTGCGCGAAGCGGGACCAAGCGAGAGCCACAGAGAGCCGCAAGGCGCTGCTCCGGAAACGGAAGCGGCAGAAACGCCCGAGCCGAGCTCGACAGACGGAGAACTGCGGCGCTTGCGCAGGGAAAACCAGCGGCTCAAGCAAGAGCGCGATATCCTGATCAGGGCGGCAAATATCATCGCCAAGGGCAGAAGCAAACAGCTCGATTCTCCGGGCTCGGGCTAGCCGCAATCCCGACGCAATATGGCTGCGTGCGAGGATGCGGGTGCTGCAAGAAGAAACTCCGCCAGACGCAGGGCTCATCCGCTGATCGAATCCGCGGGCATTCTCGGACTCTGGTCATTTGATGAGACGGTAACAGGGAACATACTCTCTACCCGGTAGCTTCATTCTGCGTTGCTCAACGAAGGACGCCAGCAAGGAATCCATCGGACCCAGGATTCCGGCGTCGCCACGAATCTCGAAATGCCCGTTCTCTTCGATGGCGCGAATCCCTTCATCCTTCACATTGCCCGCTACGATGCCTGAAAAGGCGCGCCGCAGGCTGGCGGCCAGCAGATGGCGCTCCTGGTTTCTGTGCAACTCGAGATTGCGCATGTTCTCATGTGTCGGCACGAACGGCGTTTGAAACTCCTGCTCGATCTTCAGCAACCAGTTGAAATAGTACGCGTCCCCCTTTTCCGCGCGGAACTGCCGCGCCTCTTCTACCCCCGCCCGAACTTCGCGCGCAGCCAGTACCGGGTCGTCGATGATGACCCGGTACCGCCGCCGCGCCTCGCCACCCAGGGTGCCCGCAATGAACTGGTCGATCTCTTTGAAGTAATCCTCGGCGCTCGCAGGGCCCGTGAGCACCATGGGGAACGGGATCGCTCGATTGGCCGGATGCAGCAACACACCGAGTAGAAACAGGATCTCCTCGGCGGTGCCTACGCCTCCGGGAAACACTACGATCCCGTGACCGATGCGGACGAATGCCTCGAGACGTTTTTCGACGTCCGGCATGATCACCAGATCGTTGACGATCGGGTTCGGAGACTCGGCCGCGATGATGCCGGGTTCCGATACCCCGATGTACTGCCCGTTGCTGATCCGCTGTTTGGCATGGCCGATCGCCGCGCCTTTCATCGGGCCTTTCATGGCGCCTGGCCCGCAACCCGTGCAGATATCCAGGCCGCGCAACCCCATCTGATAACCAACCTCTTTGCTGTAATCGTATTCGTTACGTGCGATCGAGTGGCCGCCCCAGCAGACCACCAGATTTGGGTTGCTCAGTGGCCGCAGGATACCGGCGTTGCGCAGGATGTGGAACACCGCATTGGTGATACCCTCGGAGGTCGCCAGGTCGAAACTAGGATTGCCGTTGATCTCGTCGCTTACATAAACGACATCGCGCAGAACAGCGAACAGGTGCTCGTTGATCCCCTTGATCATCGCGCCATCGACGAACGCACTGGCGGGTGCCCCCACGAGCTGCAGATTGATGCCCCCCTCTTCCTGCAGGACACGGATTTCGAAACTCCGATAGCGCTCCAACAGCTCTCTTCCGTCATCCAGACTACTGCCACAGTTCAGCACCGCGAGCGAGCAGTTGCGAAACAGGTTGTACAAACCGCCCTGACTAGTATCGCGCAGCTTACTGACCTCGGCCTGCGATAGAACGTCCAAGCGCCCTTCCGGCGCGATACATGCGTCTACTACTTCACTACTCATGCATTCGAGGCTCCATGCTGTGGGCCAGATCGAGGGTGACCGATTTCCCCGAAAGCCGGTTCCGGGCTGTTCGCATGCCGCTCATCGCTAGGAGCGCGCCGCCACAGTGCGCCGTAAGAGAGCGCTGCGGCAAACCTCCTTCGGGGGCCGCCGGAACCCCGGGGTTGCCGGGTGATCGCCCCCACCTACGGTAACCCGAACCCGGCCCTTCATTCTGCTCCCGGCTCGCGGGCATGGCTGTCGCCGCGTCCGCTCGTCGGCCCCATGGCGAGAGCCCCCGACCGGGCCAACGGCAGCCCGTAAGCCCCTGGGCGTTGCAAATCGTAAATGACTACTGCGGCCGCGGCATGATCGGCCGCAGGGTTGCGGCGGCGGTGCAGGCTGACCGCCTGGTCGTCGGCGTTGTCGTCCGGCCGGTAACGGGCGTGCAATGCACGATGCTCCCGCGCCCGCAGGGGTTCGTCCTGCAGCTCGTACAGAAGGGCGAGGTTGTAGTGGGCGGTTACGTTTTCGGGGTCCAACTCGAGAACTCGCTGGAACCAATGGGCAGCCTCCGCCAGATAGGCGTCCCGGCGTTCACCGCGCGCCGCGCCACGTTCCTGTTTCGCACGCTCGAACAGGGCCTGGCCCAGCTCGTTGATCACCCGGTAGTCCCGGCTGAAATCGAATCCGCGCCGATGGGCCTGCTCGAAATCGGTGGCGATCACACGCTGGAAGTCCGCAATGGCCTCGTCGAGGTACCCATTCTGCTTGTTCACTTGGCCACTGATCCAGGCCACCACCCACGGGTCGGCCGGTGGATCATGCGCCGCTGCCCTTTGTAGGGCCCCCACCGCCTCTTCGAGACGTCCCTCGCGCAGATAGATACGCGCTAGGTTCAGTGGTCCATCGGGCCGCCCCAGGGCCTCAACTCGACGGAAGGCCTGCTCCGCCTGCCGCAACTCACCCCGATCGGCTTTGCGCAGCAAGCCGATCCCGTAGTCGTTCCAGCGCTCCCAGCCGGCAATCCCAGGCGCTGCGCCTGAGACGGCAGTGCCTCCCGCCACAGGCAGAACGATCCGGTCACTGGCCAGAGTCACCACCGGTAGGTCATTGCCGCGAAAGCTTTCTCCCTGGAAATGCCTCAGGTAGGTGGTGTCGAACTTGCGGTAGAGCAGTTTGACCTCCACCGCGACCGGCTCGGTCAGGTCCTCGGGCACCCGAAACGCGTAGTGCACGACATCCGCTGCCCCGGGAGGAATCTGGTGGTTATACAGCACGGTGAATATATCCTGCGCGTTGCGCCGGTCGATGCGGTTCCCTTCGCGGTCGAGCACGTAGCTGTTGACAAAGTGCGACCAAGGATCCACCGCGCCGTCAGCATCCATGCCGCCACTGCGACCGATCAAGCGGTCCCCGCTGGTGAGCGTCACGTCCAGCCACACCTCGTTGGAGTCGGACGTCCCCTGGGTGAAGGTGTGGCCGAGTCGCAGCGTGCGGATCACGGTCTCGAGCAGATAGCGCCGACCGGGTTCCAGCACGGGCAACTCGGGCCTCAACGGCGCGAACTGCGCCCCGGTGATAAGCCCATCCTCCTTCAAGCTGAAGATATCCACCCGCAGAGCCCCTGCCAGATAGGCGCGATGCTTCTCGTTGACCCACGCCGGGAATCCGGCGAGGTGGGGTAACGCGGTATTGGCGCCGAGGAACTGGTGGTCGTGCACCTTGAGTTCCCCCGAGTCATCGAACAAGCCGGCAGCGAAATCCGCTGAGGCCACTAGAGGCATATGACACAGGGCGCATTTACGCACCGCCTGGGCAGGATAGTAGAAACTGCTCGCACCGCCCCCGGAAACGCCCGACAAGGCAAAGGCGTCGAAATGATTCTGCCCGCGCAACCACTTGTAGCGGTTCAGCTCCTCCGGCAGGTGCACCTTGTGGCATACGCCGCAGAACTCCGGTTGCCGATGCAGTGGTTTAAGAAAGGTCTTCTTGTGAAACTCGGGTTTCGCCTTCACTAACTGACGGTTGACCCACTGCAGAAATGCGTTGTCGTCGTAGGCGAACGGGTAGTGCAGCGGGGCCTCAATGGTGAAATCCGCGTTCCCCCGTGGGCTGTTGATGCGGGTAATGGCATGACAGGCGGTGCAAGTAATCCCCGCAGCAGCCGTCGGGTGCCCCTCGTCGTCGAAGTCTGGATCGTCGAAAGCGCCCGCGAACAGGGGTACCGGGTCGTGGCATCCGGCGCAAAATCGCGCTGCTCGATTGTCGCCCCGCTCCGCTGCCACCTTGCGCGTCTCGCGTACAGAAAACCGGTAGGCCGGATTGTTGAAAGAGCTCAAGCGATGCGCGCTGTGGGACCACTGTTCGTGCACGTCGGCATGGCAACCGCGGCAGTAATCATCCATCATCAGCGCGCGCGCCGGGATCAGTTTGCCGTCTCCCGTGCGCGCCAAGGAGGGGAGAAAATTGTCGCCGGCGTAGGTGGCATCCGACAGAGTCGCCTCACCCGGGTCCGGGGCCTGCCAGAGCAGCATGCCCAGCGTGAGCACCACTGCCGCTGCCAGCCAGCGGACGCCGACTCGCCAGCGGATGGGGCGTCCGGCGAGGCGATGCAGAACAAACAACCAGGCCATAGCCAATGGCACCGCCACGTGGATC
>JAHEIA010000254.1 GCA_024639625.1 Chromatiales bacterium | reverse complement strand
GTGCGGGGAACGTGGCCACCGGGGCCTGTACCTCCGACTCCGGCCGCGGTGGAGGGCTGGCGATGCAGCGGTCGCGCGACATCTCCTCGCCGTCGTACTGAAACCACGGCATACCGTGGAAGGAGCCGGCATCCAAACGGCTGAAATACTCCGGAGGCTGCTCGAAGCCCCAGTGATCGGGCCCGTTGTTGCTGGCGTACATCACCCCTGACTGCGGATGCCAGTCGAATCCCACCGGGTTGCGCAGCCCGGAAGCGAAGGTACGCCACTCCGCCGGGCGCCGATCCTCATCCAGCACCAGGATGCCGCCACGGCGATCCTCGAACGGGTAGTCGCCGCCGAGGAATTGATCGCTGCAGTTTCCGCTGATGCCCAGGGCGAGATAGATGCGGCCGTCGGGACCTACCCGTACCGTGCGGCTGCTGTGGCCGCCGCCTGCGGGGAGTTTGGCCAGAAGAGTCAGGTCGCGGCGGGCGAGCCGGGTCTGTCCGGTCGCGAATGCCGCGCGGTACAGTCCATCGCTGAGCGCAACCAGGATTTCACCGGCGCGGAAATCAATACTGTGAGGATATCCATCGAGCTCGACCAGGACGTCCGCCGTCCGGTAGGGTGCGGCCAGGCGGTAGATGTTGCCGGACTTCGAACCGACGAACAGATCCCCGTTCGCGGCGAAGGTCGCAAACCGAGGTCCATTCAGTCCCGCGGCCAGAACTTCCAGAACATAGCCCTCGGGGATGCGCACCGTGTGGCGCTCTCCGCTGACCTCGATGGGGAACTCCTGGTAGACCAAGGAGGATAGATCTGCGTTTGCGATGGCCGCGCCGAGAAGCGCGCAGGTCGCTGTAGCGGCGAACGTGATTCGAATCCGGGACACAGAGAGGTCCTCGACGCAGGTGTGAGTCGGTACCAGCATGCTGTCGGCTCTGCGGGCAGTCAAGCCCGGGTCGTGGGCCGGTCGATTGAGGGATATCCTGGTGACATCCCCGGTTTTCGTGTAATGCGTATATAGGTTGCATTCGGCAAGCCGACATTAGCGCTCTGCCGCTCGGAGATTCGCGGCGACGAACAGAGAAAGCAATCGTTGCCGGCCCATCCACGAACAGGAGTAAAGACAGATGCGTAGCACAACCCGTTTCGGCGCTGTTCTTGCCATGATCCTTTGCGCGGCAGCCATGATCCTGCCGTCGCAAGCGAGCGCCGCCGAAGAAAAGCTGTTTGTGAACCTCACCAGCGACGAGATGAATCGCGCCGCTATGGCGATCCTGTTCAGCACCAAGGTGCGGAGCGAGAAGAAGATCCCGGTTACGATCTTTCTCAACGTCGACGGCGCGCGTATTGCGGATACCAATATTCCACAGCATCAGCATCTCAGCGGCATGACCCTGCAACAGATGCTGCAGGCGTTCATGCAGCAGGGGGGCAGGGTGATCCTGTGCCCAATGTGCATGAAGATCGTCGGTGGCATGAGCAAGGACGATGTTCTGGAAGGCGTCGAGATCGGCGGTCCCGATGTTACCTGGCCGGCGCTGTTTGCCGAGGATGTTACCGTCCTGAGTTACTGAAGGTTTCGCTGTCCCCCGGTCTACCGCACAAGTCGCTGCGTATTCTGCAGCGTGAGCCGGTCAAGGGACGGTGGAACGTGGGGTTGCCGGCGGCCGGCGACCCCGCTACCGGCGCAGGGGGAATCGGTCCACACCCTGTGCAACCGGTCGCCCCCCAGTGCCTGAAGCAATCGCGGGGCGCGGCGGCTCGCGACGCGCTACACTTCCTCGGCGCGCCCCTGTGCCAGGAGATCCGCCATGATCCAACTCTTTCGCATCACCGGTTTCTTTCCGTTCGTCCTTGTCGTGTTCCTCAATGCCTTCGTGGACCTCGGGCACAAGATCATCATCCAGAACACCTTGTTCAAGGCATACGACGGCAGCACCCAGATCCTGCTGACGGCAATCGTCAACGCCCTGATCCTGTTGCCGTTCATCTTGCTCTTCACCCCCGCAGGCTTTCTCGCCGACAAGTTTGCCAAGAATTGGGTGATGCGGCTCAGTGCCTGGGCGGCGGTGCTGCTGACACTCGGCATTACGGCATGCTATTACCTGGGCTGGTTCTGGCCCGCCTTCGGCATGACCTTCCTGCTCGCGGCGCAGAGCGCGGTCTATTCGCCGGCCAAATACGGGTACATCAAGGAGATCGCGGGCAAGGAGGCGCTGGCTAGCGCCAACGGGGTTGTCCAGGCCACAGTGACCTCCTCCATCCTTGCGGGCATCTTCTTCTTCTCCGTACTGTTCGAACACTATCTGGCGGGACAGCAGTACGCCACACCGGGTGAGATCATGGATCTGGTGGCGCCCGTGGGCTGGTTCCTGGTGGCCTTCTCCGTCGCGGAGCTGGTGCTCGCCTACCGGATTCCGCAGATGCGCACGACGCTCGAATCTTTGCGCTTCGATTGGGGCCAGTATCGCCGTGGTCGCTATCTGGTCAACAACCTGAGCGAAGCCTACGGAAACCGGGTTATCTGGCTTTCTATCGTCGGTTTGTCCGTGTTCTGGGGTATCTCCCAAGTCATGTTGGCGGCCTATCCCGCGTTCGCCAAGGAAACGCTGGCGGAGACCAATACGGTAGTGATCCAGGGGGCGATGGCCTGCGCCGGGATCGGCATCATCCTCGGCTCGGTCATCGCCGGCCGTCTGTCCCGCGCCCATATCGAGACCGGGTTGGTGCCGATCGGTGCGCTCGGGGTGGCCGCTGCGCTATTCCTGCTGCCCGGACTACCCTCGACCTGGGCCCACGCGCTCGACTTCGCGGCCCTTGGATTCTTGGGTGGCTTCTTTATCGTGCCGCTCAACGCTCTGATCCAATTCAACGCCGGGGATCTTGGTCTCGGCCGTATCCTTGCCAGCAACAATTTCGTGCAGAACCTGGTCATGCTCCTGTTTCTCGGCCTGACCGTCGTCGCGGCCATGCTGGAAAGCGGAAGCCTTCCCATCATCACGGCGCTCGGCGTGGTGGCGTTGCTGGGTGCGATTTACACTGTATATCAGTTGCCGCAGTCCATGGTGCGTTTCCTCGTGGCGAGCATTGTCGCTACCCGCTACCGGCTGGAGGTCATCGGGCTCAACCACATGCCGGCGGAAGGCGGGGTTTTGATGTTGGGCAATCATATCAGCTGGATCGACTGGGCGATGGTCCAGATGGCGAGCCCCCGGCCGGTTCGCTTCGTGATGATCCGCAGCATCTACGAGAAATGGTACCTGCGCTGGTTCTTCGACTTCTTCGGTGTAGTGCCCATCGGCCGAGGCCACAGCAAAGAGGCCCTGGCGATGATTGGCGATCTGCTGAACGCAGGCGAGGTGGTGTGTCTGTTCCCTGAAGGGGCCATCAGCCGCAACGGCCAACTCGGGGAGTTCAAGAAGGGCTTCGAACGGGCCGTGCAAAGCGTGGAACAAGGCCTGATCCTACCTTTCTACCTGCGTGGCTTGTGGGGCAGCGGCTTTTCGTTCGCCAGCGCCAAGCTCAAGGAGAACCGGGGCGGGAATCAGGCGATGGATGTGGTCGTGGCGTTTGGTGCGCCGATGGCCCTGGGTGCCAGTAGCGAGCAGGTCAAACAGGCAGTATTCGACCTCTCGGTGAGTTCCTGGCAGACCCATGCCCAGGCCTTGCCGACCCTGCCCGAGGCCTGGCTCGCGACTGCGGCGCGACGACTGGGCACGCTGGCGGTAGCGGACTCCGCCGGCAGTAGCCTGAGCAACCGCCGTTTCATGGCGGCCGTCTGTCTGTTCGCGCGTCGGATTCGGCGCCTCGGAGGGGAGCAGAATCTGGGGGTGCTGCTGCCCGCGAGCAGCGCCGGCGCGATCGCCAATATGGCAGTGCTGCTTTGCGGTAAGACGGTAGTGAACCTGAACTACACAGCGAACCGGGAAGGATTGCGCGCCGGGATGGAGAATGCGGGCATTCGAAACGTCATTACCTCCCGGCGTTTTCTGCAAAAGCTCGCGGCTCGAGGAATCGCGGCAGACGAGTGGTTCGCCGATGTCGAGCTGCACTTCATGGAGGACATGAAGGCCGCCATCGGCAAGCCCGAGGGCCTCGCCATGCTTGCGTTCGCCGGCCACCTGCCGGCATCCTGGGTCCTGCGTCTGTTCGGCCATCGGGCACGGCCGGGCGACACCGCCGCCATCCTGTTCTCCAGCGGCAGCGAGGGCGCCCCCAAAGGCATCGAGCTCACCCACCGCAACATCATGGCCAACGTGCGCCAGATCTCTGACGTCCTCAACACCGAGGGCAACGATGTGGTGATGGCCAATCTGCCCCTGTTCCACGCCTTCGGGCTTACCGTGACTACCTTCATGCCCCTCCTCGAAGGGGTGCCTATGGTCTGTCACCCCGACCCGACGGACGCCCTGGGCACCGCCAAGGCGATCGCCCGGCATCGTGGCACGCTCCTGTGCAGCACCTCCACCTTCTTGCGGCTCTATACCCGCAGTCAGAAGATCCACCCGCTGATGTTGGAGTCGCTGCGGATCGTCGTGGCGGGCGCTGAGCGCCTGAGCCCGGATGTACGTGAAGCCTTCGCACTCAAGTTCCAGAAGCCGATCTACGAGGGCTACGGGGCCACCGAGACGACTCCGGTGGCCAGCTGCAACCTGCCGGACAGCCTGAATACGGACGACTGGCAGGTGCAGACCGGGAACAAGGCAGGCACCGTCGGTATGCCGCTGCCCGGCACCAGCTTTCGTATCGTGGACCCGGTAACCCTGCACGGCTTGCCGCCCGGCAGCGACGGCATGATCCTCATCGGCGGGGTGCAGGTGATGAAGGGTTATTTGGGGGATGCGGCGAAGACCGCGGATGCGATCGTGGAGATGGACGGCAGCCGCTGGTACCGGACCGGGGATAAGGGGCACCAGGACGCCGATGGTTTCCTGACCATTGTCGACCGCTATTCCCGCTTCGCCAAGCTGGGTGGCGAGATGATCAGCTTGACCCAGGTGGAGGAGCAGGTGCGCCAGGTGCTCGGCGAGCCAGAGCGCGAGATGGTGGCGGTCAACCTGCCGGATCCCAAGAAAGGCGAGCGCATCGTCCTGCTGGTGGCCGGCGCGATCGATCCGGACGGGCTGCGCAAGGCCCTGATCGATGCGCGGCTGAACCCGCTTACCCTGCCAGCGGAGATTCGGCCGGTAGAGCAGGTGCCCAAACTGGGGAGTGGAAAAACGGACTTCGCGGAGGCGAAGCGGCTGGCGCAAGCGGCGTGAATCCACTGCGCAGCCCGCTGCATCGAACCCGGCTCAATCGCCGGTATTTCCGATCTTCTGCATCTGGATGTTGAGCATGCGGATCGTTGCCTTGGTGGCAGAGAATACCTGGTTCGAGTGCACACCCCGGGTCTTCAGCGTAAA
>JAHEIA010000253.1 GCA_024639625.1 Chromatiales bacterium | reverse complement strand
CTGGTACGAGCAACGTTTCGCGCACCCGACCGCCCCACCCGTAAAGATCGACGAGGTCCGCGTCACGGGCATCGAACGGGTCAATCCACAGCTGTTCGAACCGCTGCAGGAGGAATTCGCAGGCCAAAGGCTCGACCGGCCAACGCTCGACGCAGATATCCAGTCGTTGTACGGGCGGGGAGATTTCGAGCGCATCAGCTATGATCTCCGCCAACAGGATGGTCGCAACCTGTTGATCGTGGACGCCGTGGAAAAGACCTGGGGCCCGGGCTATTTTAGTTTTGGTCTCGGCCTGTACACGGATCTGCAAGGGGACAGCCGTTTCGGCATTCGCGGGCTCTATGACCGCACCTGGCTCAACGAACTGGGTGGGCAGTGGACCTCCGAGTTGACACTGGGCAGCGAAACCCGCTTTTTCACCGAGCTCTATCAGCCAATACGGCTGGACCGCAAAGGATTTGTCGCCCCCTATGTGGACTATTTCACTACTCCGCTCAGCGTCTACCAGGGTGACAACCGTCTGGCACGCTACGACATACGGCGCTTCCGAGCCGGTGCCGACCTCGGCACCACCATCAGCAACTCCGCCGAGGTGCGTTTTGGCGCCTATTACGGTCGTGCGAACCCGAAACTGGATACCGGCAACCCGGCGTTCGACCCGAATGCCGTCGACGACTCGGGTGTGCGTTTCCGCTTGCTGTATGACAGCCTCGACTCCGCCTTCCTCCCGAGCAGCGGTAACCGCGTCGCACTCGATGTCAACCGGCCGCTCGAGGCCCTGGGCGCCGACACGGAATACACCCGGCTGCAGGCGCAGTGGCGGGGCGCCTTCAGCAGCGGGCCGCACAGCCTGCTCGGCAACGTCCGCGCCGGCAGCAGTTTCGACGACCCAATGCCCTACTGGGATCGCTTCGCACTGGGCGGCTTCCTCAACCTGTCGGGGTACAATATCGATCAGTTCCGCGGTGGTCAGGTGGCCTACGGCAATCTGGTCTATTATCGGAAGATCGCATCCATACCTGCGCCCCTGGGCCGTGGGCTCTATCTCGGCGGATCCCTCGAGGCCGGCCGTCTCTGGGACACCGCGATCACCGACCCTAGTACCGGTACCCCAACGCTGCTCAACCCGGAAAAGACCCGCTACGGCGGCAGCCTGTTCTTCAGCGCAGATACCTTTGTCGGCCCCTTCTATTTCGCCTGGGGGTTGTCCGGAGAAGGCGACAGCAGTTTCTATGTGCTGCTCGGCAAGCCTTGACTAGAACCTATCTCATAATCCCTCGCGAGTCGCCCGCCGTGTGGGGCAGGGATCTCTTCGCTTTCGTTTGGGCGTCGCTCTTGCGATAGAGCCTCTCCAGCCTTTTTCCGCCGTGCGGCAGACGCCGGGCGAACTCGAGCGCACGCGGAAAATCCTTCGTTACGTGCTCGTGATAAACGGCAAGCCGCTCGCTCGCCTTCAGACACCCCTCTTGGGCAAGGGTGTCCCAGATCGCCAGAGCTTCAGGCCAACGCCCCGCCCGGCGCAGCAGACGCGCCAACTCCAGTTGCCCGGCAGGCCCGAGGCCTGCACGACCTCCGAGCAGGAGTTCCCGCGCCCGGACCTCGTCGCCACTGCTCAGCCATGCCCGCGCCACCGCGTGCACGTCGGCGCCGTGAGTGCCGGGCACAAGATAGCTTTGCACCAGGGGTGGCAGAAGCTCGACCAGAGAGAGAATATCCCGCCGGTTGTGCTGCACTACGGCAGCCAATCCCCCGGGCTCTTTGCGCCTCACCCAGTCGAACCAAGCCTGCGGGGCCGCCGATCCGGGCAGGTCGTGCGCGCGCTGCAGTCCGAGCAACTCCCGTTCCGCGGTAGCCAGGCAGCAGTCCGGCCAGCAGCGGGCAAAACCCCGGCGAACCGGGTGCAACAGGTCGAAGTGGGCCCGCTCGAGAAACGAATCCGGCAGTCCCGACATGCGGCAACGCGTGGCGAGCAGCGGCAGATCGTAGCTCTTGCCGTTGAAGGTCAGCAACATGCTGTCCTGGTCGACGCCCTCCGCCGCTGCAGCCAATAGCTTCTCTTCGGCGGCAAAGCGGGTGAGCAAAAACTGCCGCGTGGTCAGCCGTGGACCTGCGAAACGCGCCAAGCCGAGGAGGAAGATCAATGTGCCGGAACCGCCGGACAGACCAGTGGTCTCCGTATCCAGGAACACGATCTGCGGCAGGCGACAGGCGGCGAACTCAACCCAGAGTCCGGCAGCGGCCTCCAGGCTGCGCTGCAGCGACGTCATCTTGCGCTGGCCCCAGTGGATCCGGTGTTCTACCAGCAACAGTCCGGGCGCCAAGACCCTGCCCGCCACCTGGTGTGCAAGCTCCCGGTCCGCGATACGGCTCGTACCGGAGCCTTGCCCCGGGCGCAACTGGTGCACACGCTCCCTGATAGTGCTACGCGCCCTTTCCCGCGCCATGCGGCCTTGCTGACGGTGCAGCACGGAGAGCCGGTCCTTAAGCGTCATCGACGATCAGATCCAGCACGTGGAGAGCAGCCTGTTTGGCGGAAAACCCTTTCTGCTCGTCAGACACCAGGATAGGGCCGACGCAAGCCGGGCAGCCGAGGCGGCAATCGCACTGCGCGATCAAGCGCCTGGCGCGTCTGCAAACGGCACGCCGCCGCTCGTACAGTGGGGCCGAGAGCCCCACCCCGCCTGGATAGTTGTCGTA
The DNA here is from genome assembly GCA_024639625.1 of Chromatiales bacterium. Lineage (GTDB taxonomy): Bacteria > Pseudomonadota > Gammaproteobacteria > Chromatiales > Chromatiaceae > JAHEIA01. Next base: position 2,717 of record JAHEIA010000253.1, on the reverse strand, counting down.
CAGGAACACGGCAGGCTTGAATCGACCGTGGGGCAGATCCGCCAGCGGGTTCCCGGCAGCATCACGCAACACCCCGCGCCCATTCACCCCGAGTGTCGCGAACCACTCCGCATCGCCATCGCCAACCGCCCGACCCAGGTCTCGTGGGTCCGACATCATCTCGAACGCAGACACGTGATGCAACGCATAAGCGGCTCCGAGAAACCCGTCCAGCGCCTGCTGCCGGCTGGGGAGCGCCTGATGCAGCACGTCGGGGGCAACCTGCCACCAGACCGCACTGGTATGCAGTTCCTGGTCGGGCAAACGAATCTCACCATAGCCCACATTCTCATGCGTGTAGTAGCGGATCTTTTTGTAGCCGGCGATCCGCCGCACCAGGTGCACTTCGCCGTGAGCGGCGCTACCACGGCCCTGCCGAGTGTCCACAAAACGCTCCAGAATCTTCAGCCGCGTGTAGTCGATAGCGTCCGTGTAGTAGTCCACCCGCGTGCGCCGCACGAAGGCCTTGCGGCCCTTCCAGTCCAACCGCTCCACCTGGTAAGGGTAGGCCTGCAGCATGTAGATCGCCCCTTCATAGAGAGTCATCGGCGCACTGCTGAAATCTACTTCGGCCACCACGTCCTGGCGATCGTCGCTGCGGTCGATGACGACGAAGTTGCCCTCCGCCGCGGAACGCAAGGAGACCGAATTGGCCGGGTAGCTCTCGGTGCCCCAGTGCCAGCGATCCGCTTCCCGATACACCACTTCGTGCTCCTGCAGATATTCCAGGAGTTCCTGCAGATCCTCGCCGCCGAATCTGTCGCTGCTGTGGAAGGGGAGTTCAAACGCCGCACAGCGCACGTGATCGAGCAGAATCAGCAGCTGATCCGGTGCAATGCATGCATGCTCTGGAGAGGCGTCGAGAAAATAATCCGGGTTGCGCACAATATACTGATCCAGCGGGTCACTACTCGCCACCAACACACCCAGCGCCGGCCGATTGCGCCGGCCGGCGCGACCCCAGCGCTGCCAAGTGGCGGCAACGGTACCCGGATAACCGTTGAGCACGCAGACATCCAACGCACCGATATCCACGCCCAACTCCAGGGCCGAGGTTGCCACGACACAGTCCAGGGACCCGCGGCGCAGCTGGCTCTCGGTCGCGCGACGCGCGGTCGGCAGATAGCCTCCACGATAGGCCGCCACCCTGGGTGGTTTGCGCGGATCGCGGTCAAAGACGTCTTTCAGGTACTTGGTGATTACCTCCACCATCAAGCGTGAGCGGGCGAACAGGATGCTCTTGAGCCCCGCCCGGACGGCGAGGCGGACGATCCGCGTGCTCTGCGACCTTGCCGAGGCGCGAATCCCCAGGTCGGAATTGACCACCGGTGGGTTCCACAGCAACAGCCTCCGCTCGCCTTGCGGCGCCCCACTCTGCGTGATCGCGACAACATCCGCCTCGACCAGGCTCGCGGCCAACTGCTCCGGGTTGGCGATGGTCGCCGAGGCGAATATGAACTGGGGTTCGCTACCGTAAAAGCGGCAGACACGGCGCAGTCGGCGTATCACATTGGCGACATGTGATCCGAAGACCCCCCGGTAGATGTGCATCTCATCGATTACCACGTAGCGCAGATTCTCGAAGAACTGGGCCCACTTCGTGTGGTGCGGAAGGATGCCCTGATGCAGCATGTCGGGATTGGAGACTACGACGTCACCATGCACGCGGACCGCCTTTCGCGCATCCCCGGGGGTGTCGCCGTCGAAGGTGTAGGCGCGAATCCCCAAGTTGCCGGAGCTATTCAGCTCCAGCAATTCCGCCACTTGATCCTGGGAGAGCGCCTTGGTGGGAAACAGATACAGCGCTTTCGCTCCCTGCTGCAGCACCGCATGCAGCACCGCGAGGTTATAGCAAAGGGTCTTGCCGGAGGCCGTCGGGGTCACCGCGACGAGATGGCATCCCGCTTGCAGCCGATCCCAGGCCGCGCGTTGGTGAGAATACAGTTTCCGAATGCCCCGCTGCTTCAGTGCATGCCGCAACCGCGCGTCCAAATCGCCGGGCAGCTCAGCATAACAACCGTCGCTGGCCGGCAATCGAAGCTCGGCGCAGATCCGATCGGGGTACGTGCTCCGCAAGCGGCCAACCAGCCGGGATACGGGGTCGCTGCCGGGGTCTGCTGCGGCCGACGCAAGTGACGTCTGCATGGCATACTGCCTCTGCGTATTGGGTCTAGCGCGAAGCTAGCCCAAGGGGTGACTCAGATTGCGAGCCCGCAGGAGGCAGCGGAGCACACGCTCGCAGAATTGCCTTGCCGGCGACAACCGCGCTACACTCGCGGCCGGCCCTGGAGCCGATGCGAGAGGATTAATTGCTGCAGAATGGATGCGCGGCGGACAGCGAGGCTACACAGCCTTTTGTGTCCAGGAGCAGATCGTACGTTGGTCCGCGAGAGGCGGTTGCATGCGCTGCTCGGCTAACAGGCCAGGGGCGTGCCTACGGCCTTCGGTCGCTACCAGTTTGGTTCTCGCGGTCCGGTCCTATGCGCAAGCGAAGAGTCCTGATTCTGTCCCAAGCGAGATGCGGTTCAACCACGATCTTCCGAAAGGCCAGGGACGCCATGCCGGCACCGCCCGAACGCGATTTCGAGCCTGCCGACCTGTCAGCCGCCGCGCACGAGGTACAGGGCAAGTGCTCAGCGCTGTGCAAATATCCGATCCGTCCCGCGACGCCGGCTTTC
>JAHEIA010000252.1 GCA_024639625.1 Chromatiales bacterium | reverse complement strand
TATGAGCGTAGATCTCCGAATCCCGCACCGCCCCCTACTCGCCGGCGCACTGCTGATCATCGCCGCGGAGTTCATGTTCGCTTCCATGGCAGCCGGTATCCGCCATGTATCCTTCGTCTTGCCCAACGAGCTGATCGTATTCTTGCGCAATCTGATCGGCGTCGCGCTCTTGCTACCCTGGCTGTGCCGCCTGGGGATTCGCCATCTCGGGACCTCCGTCGCGCACCTCCACCTCGTGCGCTCTCTCGCCGGGCTTGGCGCCATGTATTGCTTCTTCTACGCCATCGCGCACATCGCCCTCGCGGAAGCCATGCTGTTGAAGATGAGCGCCCCATTGTTCATGCCCTTTATCGCGCTTGCCTGGCTGGGCGAGCCTATCCCGGGACGCGTGTTGGGAGCGATCCTGCTCGGTTTCCTTGGTGTTGCGCTCATTGTCAGCCCGCATCCCGGGGAAGTGAACGCCGTTGCGCTGATCGCCTTGCTCGGCGGTCTTCTGGCCGCGCTCGCCAAGGTCACGGTACGCCGCTTGTCGCGCAGCGAGCCAACGCTACGCATCGTATTCTACTTCGCGGTTGTCGGCACCCTGGTTTCCTCGGTCCCCTTGCTCTGGGCATGGCGCACACCGCCCGCATCCGGTCTCCTCTGGATGCTGGCGATCGGGGCCTTCGCCACCCTCGGACAGCTGTTCTTGACCCGCGGGTTGGCGCTTGCCCCGGCCGGGCGTCTTGGGGTATTCGCCTATTCCTCGGCGGTTTTCGGCGCCGCGTACGGCTGGTTCTTTTGGCATGAAACCCTACTCTGGTCCACTGCCGCCGGCGCCGTCCTGGTGGCCCTCGCCGGCCTCATGGCAAGCCAAGTCGGCAAGACTGACGCGGTCCGGGTCCAACCGTCCGCACCCTGACCGGCCCCAGCGGCATTTTGCGTTCCATCGCTAGCGACAGAGTGGTGCCGCGTCTTCTCTGCTTGCCTGCAGATCCTATCCTATGCTCCATTAGGGAAACCAGGACCACGAGAAACATGCAGCGAACACAGATCCAGGCTAGGTTCCGCGTCCGACGAGCCGTTTGGCCGAGCGATGCCCCGGCCGGGATGCGGATCCGCAAGGCGGTCTTCGTCCACGAGCTAGGCGTCCCGCCCGAGCTGGAATGGGACACCAGGGACCCGATTGCCTTGCACTTGCTTGCGGATGACGGGAATTCGCAGCCGCTGGGCACCGCCCGCCTGCTACCTGACGGCCAGATCGGGCGCATGGCGGTCCTCGCCCGATGCCGGCGTTGGGGAATCGGATCCGCACTGCTCGACACGCTGATCCAAACCGCCCGCAGCGGGCGCTACCCGGGACTCTGGCTTAACGCCCAGAACAGCGCGATACCTTTTTATCGACGCCACGGCTTCCGGGTCCAGGGCTCGCTGTTCGAGGAAGCCGGGATCCCGCATCGAAAAATGATCTTAGCCAGCCCCACGGAGGCTTGACCATGTCCGACATTTTTTCAGCGGAACGCATCCTCGCGTCCACGGCCGGGGTGCTGGAACTCGCCGGCACCCAACCCATTCGTGATGTGAGCGTCCACCTGGCGCAACAGGCACGCCGGGAACTGCGCATTCTGACGCGCGACCTCGAAAGTAGAATCTATGACCAGCCCGCGTTCCTCGACGCCCTCAAACAACTGGTGCTCTCCAGCAGCCAGTCGCGCATCCGCATCCTGCTGCAGGACGATCAGCCCGCGGTGAAATACGGGCACCGACTGATCGAACTGGCGCGCCGCCTCACCAGCAACATCGCGATCCGCGTCCCCACCGCGGAGTACCGGGACTACGCAGCGAACTTCCTGGTGGCGGACGACTCGGGTTACATTCTGCGCGAGATCGCCACCATCTACGAGGCTACCGCCGATTACCACGCCCCCCTGAAAGCCGAGCGCCTGATCGCGTTCTTCGACAGCGTATGGGAGCACAGCCTGCCCGACCCGGAACTCCGGCGTCTACATCTCTGAGCCGTCGAACGGCAATACAGGAACGGCGCCCTCATCCGGTCCGGCCGCACCAACGCCCGCGAAGTTGCGGCCGATGGGCCGCCAACCACTGCACCGCGATGATCGCGCTGGTCGAATTCACCCTGCCCCCGTACAGCTCGCCGATGGCTTCGTCGGCCGGAAACACCTCGACCCGGATGTCTTCGCCCTCCTCCTCGAGACCGTGTATGCCTCCGGCATGCGTCGCATCCACCCGCGCACAGTACAGGTGGATGCGTTCGCTAGCGGTTCCCGGACTGACAAAGAACTCGCAGATCGAGATCAAATCGAGAATCCGGCACCCGGACTCTTCGCAAGCCTCGCGGCGCGCCACCTCGCGCGGATCCTCTCCCGGTTCGACAAGACCGCCGACGGTCTCCAACAACCAGGCGTCGCGGCCGCACTCCAGAGCGCCGATGCGAAACTGCTCGATCATCACCACCGCGTCCTGATCCGGATCATAGAGCAACACGGAGGCCGCCCGCAGGCGTTCCACCCGCTCGCGCTCGATCTCCCGGCTCCAGCCCCCGGCGTACAGGCTGTGACGCAGCCGGAATCGCCGCAGCTCAAAGAAGCCGTCGTACCCGATCTCGCTCGCCAGCAGTTGGGTCCGGTACTTCATGCCGCTCCTCCGCGGTATCTGTCCGGGACCACGCGACCCGCTACCCGGATTTCGCCGCCGCCAGAGCCTGATCGAGATCGGCAAGGATGTCGTCGATATGCTCGAGCCCGATGGAAAGACGCACCAAGTCCCTGGAGACTCCGGCCCTTGCCAGCTCATCCGGCCCAAGCTGCCGATGGGTCGTCGTCGCCGGGTGGCAGGCCAGAGACTTCGCATCGCCGATATTGACCAGCCGGGTCACCAACTGCAACGCGTCGATGAACCGGGCGCCAGCTTCGATTCCGCCGTCGATGCCGAAGGAAAGAATCCCCGAGGCTCGGCCCGCCATGTACTTGTCCACCAGCGGCTTGTCCGTGTGATCGTCCAGACCTGCATAACGGACCCATTGCACCTGCGGGTGGTCACGCAGGTGCCGCGCGACCGCCTCCGCATTGTCACAGATCCGATCCATGCGCACGGGCAACGTCTCGATACCCTGCAGCACCAGAAAGCTGTTCATGGGTGAGATCGCGGCCCCCATGTTGCGCAGCGGGACCACCCGCGCCCGCCCGATATAGGCGGCGGGGCCGAATGCCTCGGTATAAACAACACCATGGTAGGACACGTCGGGTTCGTTGAGGCGGGGGAAGCGCCCTTTGTTGGCCACCCAGTCGAATGTGCCCGAGTCCACTAGGACACCGCCAATACTGTTGCCGTGACCACCCATGTACTTGGTCAGGGCATGAAGCACGATATCCGCCCCGTGTTCGAACGGCCGGCACAGGTACGGCGTGGGTACCGTATTGTCGACCATCAGAGGGACCCCGTGCGCATGCGCGAGATCCGCCAGGGCCGCCAGGTCCGCCACGTTGCCCGCCGGATTGCCGATCGACTCGCAGAACAGGGCCTTCGTCCGTGCATCGATTAGGGACGCCATCGTATCCAGGTCCTTGGGGTCGGCAAATCGGACCTCGATGCCAAGCCGCGGCAGCGTATGCGCAAACAAATTGTACGTCCCCCCGTACAGGGTGGCCGTCGAGACGATATTGTCTCCGCTCTCCGCAATGGTGAAGATCGCAGCAGTAATCGCCGCCATTCCGGACGCCAGCGCCAAACCGGCAACCCCACCCTCCATCGCGGCTACCCGCTGCTCCAGCACATCCGTGGTGGGGTTCATGATCCGAGTGTAGATATTGCCGGCCACCTTCAGGTCAAACAGATCCGCCCCGTGTTGAGTGTCGTCGAAGGCGTAGGAGGTGGTCTGATAAATAGGAACGGCCACCGCCTTGGTGGTCGGGTCCGGGCTGTAGCCGGCGTGGATGGCAAGCGTCTCGATTTTCATTTTGTGCATTCCTGTTTTTTCTTTGGTGGGTCCTCGGTTTCTGTCGCCCATCACAACATCGACGTTCCAACGGGCGCAGAAGACAATAGCATGCATGGTAATCGTGGATGCCGATCCTGTCGAACCCCGGACCGCAGAGGATTTCCGCTCATCGAATGCGCGATGTCATGAGCTTATAAATAAGTATTTAGTAAAATACAGATAGTTCATCGGCGGCTGGATGGTACGCTACCGCACCCAGAGCGAACCGACCGCATCCCGCTGCTGCAGGCGAACCATGAGGAACACCGCATGCAGTCCGACTCGAATGTTCCGACAGTGGTCATGCATGGCGATCCCATCGCTCCGGTGATCTTCGGTGTCACCCTGATTCTGATCGCCGCGCTGGTCGGGCGCTATGCCGCCCGGCATTGGAATCAGCCCTCGGTGCTTGGCGAGTTGGTGATGGGGGTGTTGCTCGGCAACCTGCTGTATGCGCTGCACTACGATCTGATCGTGATCCTGCGTGAAGGCACGGCATGTCTGGAAATGGCGACTCTTACCCTTTCCGGATTGTCCTGGGATGCCGCTGCCGCAGAGGTGCTAGGTCCGTCGGGAGCGGACCTTCTCGCGGTCCTACGCGATCGGCGAGGCGCCGACTACCTTCAAGTGGCGCAAGCAGTGGATATATTCTCCCGCTACGGGGTGATCTTCCTGCTGTTCCATGTCGGGCTCGACACCTGTGTCGCGGAGCTGAAAACGGTCGGCCGGGACTCTCTTCAGGTGGCAACCATCGGTGTCTTCGCACCCTCGGTTCTCGGCTTCGCCGTGGCTTGGTGGCTGATGCCCGAAGCGAGCCACGCCGGGCACATGTTCCTTGGAGCCACCCTGGGCGCCACCAGCATCGGCATCACGGCCCGGGTGCTCAACGACCTGAACCGCCACCATTCGCGGGAAGCCCATGTGATCATCGGCGCCGCTGTCATGGACGACATATTGGGACTGCTCCTACTGGCGATCGTTTCCGGTATCGTGGTCACCGGCAGCGTGGCACTCGACGAGATCCTGCGCACCATACTGTTGGCGTCCCTGTTCATCACCTGCGTGCTTCTGCTCGGCCCCCACATCGTCCATTTTCTCATCCGGTTGCTGCGTCGTTTGAACGTTCTCGAGGCCAAGCTGTTTATCTCCTTCATCTTCGTCATGACCCTGGCCTGGTTCGCCAACCTAATGGGGCTTGCCACCATCGTCGGCGCCTTTGCGGCGGGGCTCCTGTTGCTCGACAGCCTATTCAAGGCCTGGGGAGACCATAGAAAGCACAAGTACTCGATCAAGGAGCTGTTCGCGCCCTTGGAAGCGATTCTGGTTCCGATCTTCTTCGTTCTTATGGGAATCCAGGTAAAGCTCGAGACGTTCCTCGACTGGAGGGTTCTTTCCCTTGCGCTGAGTCTGCTGGCAGTCGCGGTCGTCGGCAAGATTGTA
>JAHEIA010000007.1 GCA_024639625.1 Chromatiales bacterium | reverse complement strand
GGCGATTGCGGTCAGCATCATCTCCTGGATCACCATCGGCCCCCGGCCGGCGATCGTGGTGATCGTCGTCATCCCGATCGTGATCCTCATCACCGTGTGGACGGCCTGGATACTCGGCTACACGATCGACCGGGTAAGCCTGTTCGCGCTCATCTTTTCCATCGGCATCCTGGTCGACGATGCCACTGTCGTGGTGGAGAACATCTTCCGACGCTGGTTGCTGGAAGACCGAACCTCCGTCGAGATTGCGGTCGATGCGGTGCGCGAGGTAGGCAATCCGACCGTCATCGCGACCTTTGCGATTCTTGCGGCGCTGCTGCCGATGGGGTTCGTCAGCGGCATGATGGGTCCCTACATGTTCCCGATTCCCGCACTCGGCTCGGTAGCCATGGGCTATTCGTTGTTGGCCGCCTTCGTTTTTACCCCTTGGTGTTCCTACAAGCTGCGTCCACGCCTGGAAGCGCTGCAGAAGGCGGAAGCCCGGGAGAAAAGGACACAGGAGATCATCGGACGCATCTATCGGCCGATTGTCACACCCTTCATCAACAACCGGATCCTGGCCTGGCTGCTGCTGTCGGTCATCGTACTCGCCTTCGGACTGGCCTGCTCGATGTTTTACACCAAGGCGGTCACGGTCAAGATGTTGCCCTTCGATAACAAACCCGAGTTCAATGTACTCGTGGATCTACCGGAAGGCACTGCCTTACCGGTCACCAGCAATCTGGCCCGCCGGCTGACCGAGGAGTTGCGGACGGTTCCCGAGATCACCGCGATGCAGACCTACGTCGGCACGGTATCCCCCTTCAATTTCAACGGCATGGTGCGCCACTACTATCTGCGGGGCGAGCCCTGGCATGCCGACATCCAGGTCATGCTGCTCGACAAGCATCAGCGGGAGCGCAGCAGCCATCAGATCGCGGAGGCGGCGCGAGAACTCCTGACCCTGATCGCCCAGCAGCACGCCGCGCGCATCGCGGTGGTCGAGATGCCGCCGGGCCCGCCCGTGTTGCAGACGGTGGTGGCAGAGGTGTACGGTCCGGACGCAGCCACGCGGCGTCAGGTTGCTCAGGACCTGACCGAGACGCTAGAGGTGGTTCCCAACATCGTCGACGTCGACAGCTATATGGTCGAGCCCTACGACACCTGGCGCTTCCAGGTCGATACGGAGAAGGCGACCCGACGCGGCATCTCGGTCGAAGACATCAACCGCAATCTCGACATGGCGATGGGGGGCTACCGGCTCGGTGACGTGAAGGCCGGGCGGGTGTTGGAGCCAACGAATATCCTGATCCAGTTGCCGTTGGCCGCTCGTTCTGAGATTGCCCGCCTGGGTCAATTGCCGGTCCCGGGCGGCGACGGCGGGATGGTGCCGCTTACCGAGCTTGGAAGCTTCGTGCGGGTGGCCGAAGATCCAATCCTGTACCACAAGGACCTGCGTCCCCTGGAGTATGTGACCGGGGAGATGGCGGGGCGCCTGGGCGCGCCGATCTACGGCATGCTGGCGGTGGAAGCCGAGTTGCAGACGTATCGCAGCCCCGACGGGCTCGCCATCTCGGGCACCCTCACCGGTCCACCGGAGGATACCGATGTATCCAGCTTCGAGTGGGCAGGGGAATGGACGGTGACCTATGAGACGTTTCGCGACCTGGGTCTGGCGTTCGCCGCGGCGCTGGTGCTGATCTACATCCTGCTGGTCATCGAGTTCGACAACTTCCTGATCCCGGCCACGGTGATGCTGCCGATCCCGTTGACGGTGATCGGCATCATCCCCGGCCATTGGCTGCTCGATGCGGAGTTCACCGCCACCTCCATGATCGGTTTCATCGCCCTCGCCGGGATCGAGGTGCGCAATTCCATTCTGTTTGTCGATTTCGCGAAGAACGAGATCGATCGAGGCCTGGAGATCCGTGAGGCGGTGGTCAAGGCGGGTCAGATCCGTATGCGGCCGATCTGGGTCACCGACCTGACCATGATGGCGGGGGCCGCTGCGATTCTCACCGATCCCATCTTTCAGGGCATGGCGATCTCACTGCTGTTCGGCGCCGCGACCTCGGTCACGCTCACCATGCTGACTCTGCCGCTGCGTTGCCTGGCAGCCGGCCGCGCGTTCTGTCCCCGTGTGAACAACCGGCCGAGCGAGCCGCCGACCGAAGATACGGCTCCTGGCCGGTTGGTCTAACGACGACTGGTGGAGGGTCCATTGGCGTCGTTCGGCGTGGGTTTCCATAGAAGCGTCGAGTGGAGTTTCGGGTATTCGATAAACGGGTCGGCGGCGGATCCGCAAAAGGTATCCCCCAGCCTTCTGCTGCGTACCCCTTTCGGGGCCGAACCGGGGTCAGACAGACTACCGCGCCCTCGGCGCAGCGCCGCCGTCGCTGACAAGCTCGAAGGGCCCGGGCCTGGCGATGCCAGCTGCGAGTCGTAGCGCCAGGTCTCCCAGGCTGGACTTGATTCTGGGTGCAGCCGGCCCCGCCCAAGCGCCTGCGGTGGCGAGGCCCGGCCGGAAGCGGCTATTCCGCGCTGGTACCTTGCGCTTGTTTCCGCGGCAGGATCAACCAGCGGAGGCCGGGCCCTGTGGGGAACTCCGACTCAGTACGTGATGACAGGCCTGGTCAGGCTCACGGCTTTGCGCGAGCATATAGGGGCCAACGCCCGTCGGGCGTGATCGGTCTTACTATTGGCCTTGGGGAGGGCGAGCAATGCTGGAATTAATTGGTATCGGAATTGTTCTGGTCGCCGTAACCGTGGTGATTCATGCGCTCGGCACTACCTATTGGATTCGGCACCTCGTATCCCGTCATGGCGGAAACAACGTTTCGCGGCGGCGCCGCCCTACGCTGGAAATGCTGATCTCTACCGCGGTTGTTTTTCTGCTTCTGCACATTATCGAGGTCATGCTCTGGGCCGTCACCTTCCTTGTCCTGGTCCCGGTATCCGAACTGCAGACCTTCGAGACAGCGGTCTACTTTTCCCTGGTTACCTTCACGACGCTGGGCTACGGGGACATCACCCTGGGCCCTCAATGGCGGATACTGAGCGGTATCGAGGCGATGAACGGCATCCTGTTGGTCGGCTGGACCACTGCGCTTCTGTTCGCGGTCGTGCAGCGCAGCTGGACCATAGAGTTCGGCAGGTAACTGATGCCTGGTCGAGCGGCGCCGAACGAAGGTCGGGTGTTTCGCCGAATCAACCGCGGTTCGGCCGCACGCTGTTCGGGTAGCCCGCCGAGACGCCTTGCGGCGAGTGGGTGGGATACTGGGACCCGGTCCTAGGGGCGACGCGATCCACCGATTCGGCTCGATCGGAAAAATGCGCTACAGTTTTCGTTCTCTCATGGAGTCTCTCCGACCTGCGGCAGGGGATGTGGTGTTGATGGACCGGAAAAAAAGGCTCTGGCAGGAGTCCGAGTTCCAGTCTGCCATGGTTCGTCTTGCCGTCTGGCTCTTCGGCGCGATCTACATGGCGCTCAGTGCGGTTACCGGCAGCTATCCGGTCGATCTCGCCGTGGCCTCTCTGCTGTTCGCGCTCTATCTGGCCGTTTTCATCGCGGTCTTTCTGAGTGTGCTCAGGAGGCCGGTCTGGGTCGCGCGGCGCTACTTCACCCTAGTGACCGACGTCACCGGAGTCAGCCTGGCGATCTTTCTGACGCGGGACGCCACTAGTCCGTACTTCATCCTCTATTTCTGGCTGTTTATCAGTTACGGCACGCGCTATGGCAAGAACCTCTTGTTCACTGCTTCCCTGCTGAGTGTTGCGGCCTTCTGCCTGGTGAGCGTCCTACTCGGGGGATGGGCAGAGAAAGGTTACGAGATCAGTTTCGCAGTCCTATCGTTGCTGTTCCTGCCGCTGTATCAATACGGCCTGTTGCGCAAGCTGCATGAGGCGAAGACGGCCGCCGAGGCCTCCGCGAAGGCGAAGAGCCTGTTTCTTTCCAATATGAGCCACGAGATCCGCACGCCGCTCAACGGACTGCTCGGAATGGCGCAGTTGCTGATGCGCTGCGATCTGGGGAGGGAAGAAAAGGCTTTGGCGAGAAATCTGCTGGAGTCCGGTCAATCGCTGAATGTGATCCTTAACGAGATCCTCGACTATTCGAAGATCGAATCGGGGAGTTTTAATGCGCAGCGGGAAAACTTCTCTCCCCGAGCGCTGCTGCAGGAGGTGGCCGATCTGATGCTCCCGACGGCTACGAACAAGGGGCTGGCCCTGAGCTACGAGATCGATGCCTCTCTGCCCGACCGCCTGTTCGGTGACGTTGGGTGCCTGAAACAGGTGCTGCTCAATCTGGTCGACAATGCGATCAAATTCACCGAAGAAGGCAGTGTCCATATCTCCGCCAGGGGCGAGTCGTTGGCGACACTAGACTGGTGCCTGCGGATCGTGGTCCGCGATAGCGGGATTGGCATGCAGAAAGGCGATGTCGACAAGGTCTTCGAACGTTTCGCTCAGGTGGACAGTTCGTTCAAGCGGTTTCACAGGGGGGCCGGGTTGGGTCTGGCAATCAGCAAGCGGATCGTCGAATCGATGGGTGGACGGATTGGGGTTGCATCGGCGGTCGGCAAGGGAAGTGAGTTCTGGTTCGAGGTCACGCTGCCGGAAGGCAAACAGGAAACGGCGTCAATCGCTCCCCCGGATGAGCGTGAATCAACGGCTACGGATCTCGATATACTGTTGGTGGAGGACGACCCGGTGAGCCGGTTGGCCGAGCAGAGGTTACTGGAGCAGGCGGGCTATCGGGTGAGCGCAGCGGAAAACGGCGCGCAGGCGCTGACGATGATCGGGGAACGGGCCTTCGATCTGGTGCTTATGGACGTTCACATGCCCGAGATGGACGGCCTGGAAGCGACCCGCCGGATTCGCGGTGAGCTGGTCGGCGCGCAGGCCGAGGTCCCAATCCTCGGGGTTACGGCGAGCGTGCTGTCCGACGAGTTGCAGCGGTTTCTGGCCGCGGGCATGGATGGCGTGATCCCGAAACCTTTCGTGATCGAAGACTTGAGCCGGTTGATCGCAGAGACCATCGCCCACAAGATGGGCGAACGTGGGAGTGCGCGGCAGACGGGCAGGCCCCCAGTGAGTGGCGCGGGCCGGGTGGCAACCTGAACGCACCGCGGCTACGATCACAGATCGCTTTGACCAGACAGACCGGGGCGCGCCGCAGATGAGCCGCAAACACCGCAAAGATTCGAAGTCGGTATCGTTGGTGCTGGGTAGCGGCGGTGCTCGCGGCTTGGCGCACATCGGTGTGATCGAATGGCTCAACGACAACGGGTTTGCTATCGAGTCGATCGCCGGGGCGTCCATGGGCGCGTTGATCGGCGGAATCTACGCCGCCGGCAGGCTCGACGCCTACAAGGCATGGGTGTGTGCCCTGGAGAAGACCGACGTGGTGCGCTTCCTCGACCTTGCCTTTGGTTCCAGCGGTCTTTTCAAGGGGGATCGCATCATGGAAACGCTCAAAGGCATGGTTGGCGAACACGATATCGAGGACTTGCCGATCAGGTACACCGCGGTCGCTACCGACATCGAGCGCCAGCGGGAGGTTTGGTTCAATAGCGGGCCCCTGTTCGACGCGATTCGGGCCTCGATTGCGGTGCCGAGCATCTTCACTCCTCACCAATACCAGGGCATGAAGCTGCTGGACGGCGGATTGCTCAATCCGGTGCCCATTGCCCCGACCTTCCAGGACCGCACCGACCTCACGATTGCCGTGGATCTCAATACTCCGCGGCGCCAGCGAGCGCGGGCGGAACAACCGAGGAAAGAGGAGCGGGTCGGCGATGATCAGGGCTATCACGCCAAGATCAAACACTTCCTCGATTCGATCCAGAAAGGTTTCCGCGGAGACCCCAAGGGCGATCTTGGACTATTCGATCTGTTGAACCGGTCTTTCGAAACCATGCAGAACGCGATATCGGCCACCAAGCTGGCGTCCTACGCCCCGGATATCGTGATCGAGATCCCGCGCGATACCTGCGGGTCGTACGAATTCTACCGAGCCCAGGAGGTGATCCGGATCGGCTATCAGAGCGCAGCGAGCGGGATCGCCGCAAAGATGTCCTAAACGATCGGAGTTCCTCGGCCTGCGCCGAATCGATGCTCGCGTGCCGGGCTGTTACAAAACGGCCCCGGATGTCGTATCCTGCCGCCACGGACAAACCCCGAAACCGACATTCCAAAAGAGGAAGCCATTCATGTCTATCGAAGCACTGCTGCGCAAGATTTCCCCAATGCGTAACTCTTTCTTGTTGTTTGCCGTGGCCATGCTGGCGGCGCAGCCGCTGGCCGCGGCGGACTTGCGTGTTGGTTACGTGGATATGCAGCGGGTGATGGTGGAAAGTAAGGCAGCGCAAGACGCCACCAAGCAGGCGGAACGCTCCCAGCAGGCGGCGTTGAAGAAACTGGAGGCGGAGAAACGCTCCATCGATAAGCTGCAGGAGGCGTACAAGCGGGACGAGGCGATCATGAGCGACTCGCAACGCGAGGGCCGGCAGAAGGAGATCGTCCAGCGGGCACAGGCCTACCAGAAGATGGCGGGGGAGATGCAGCAGGATCTCGGGCGCGAAAACGAAAGATTGGTGAAGAAGGCGCTGGACCCGGTGAACGACGCCCTCAACGACATCGCCAAAAAGGAAAATCTTCAGTTGATCTTCGAACGCACGGACAGCGGTCTGCTGTTCGTCGATCCGGATCTGGACCTCACGGACCAGGTGATCCGGCGCGTCAACCGGTAGCCGCGGACGATCGGCGGAGGCGCGAACGAAAGTTCCGCCGGGTCTTATCCTCGCGTGCCGCGCGGCAGGAATTCGCCGTGCGGCCAGCAGGGGGCGGCGATCGGTTCTCCCATATTCGCCGCGATCAGGCGCTCTCGGGCCTGTAGCAGACGTCCTACCAGGGCGGGTTCAATGGCGCTGTAGCCCGCGTCGTCCTCTACCCTTTTCACCACGATGCCCAGCAACTCCGTGATCGCATTGCCGACCGAGTTCTGGGAAATGGTAACGATCAGACGCCCGGAGTCGTCGCGGTACAGCAGTTGCTTGTAGGCCGGCCGCCAGCGGATCTCGTTGGCGAACTGCGGGTCTTGGATGACCCGTTCCCGCAGGTCTCTGGCAACCCTTTGAAACTGGTTGCTGCCGAGCAGCACGTCAGTGATCTGGGCCGGGAAATTGGCTTCGTCGGGCACCCGGGCATCGCCGGTGGAAACCAGCGAGAAGAAGGTCCGGTAGAAGTCCAGAAATCCCAGTAAGATCTGCTCGTATTCGTACCAGAAGTACTGATCTTTCAGCCTTTCCGCCCCCCCACGTACTTCCCAGCTCGGCAGGCTCTGCGGGTACCCGGTAAGGCGCAGGCAGGAGTCGGTGGTCGCGATGGGCGACAGAATCTGCAGGTCCAGCACCTCCAGGAACTCGTGGTAGATGCTGCTCAGGTGGCGTAGGAACAGGCTGTTATGGCCGCTGTCGGTCAGGTTCGGGTCGGCGGGATTCGCCTGTTTCGCTTCGACCAGGGTACGCATCGGAAAGGCGATGAAGTGATTGTGAATCATGCGGATACTGGGGACGCCGGGTTTGTTCAACGGCCACGTAGAGTCCAGACTGGCCTCGCCGCACAGCAGCAGGTGTTCCCCGGGATCCGGATAGGTCGCCAGCAGGTAATCGAAGAGGATTTGCGTCATGCGGTGCCAGACCTTTTTCTGACGCCGGCTCATCTGGTCGCGCCGCACCGGGCGCCCCAACGGGTCGAGAATCCGGCGCGAGGTGTCGAGAATGATCGAGGCATCGAATTCGGTGCTGTGCCCGATCAGTTTTCGGTACATCAGGAGGTCTTCCGGCGTGCGGAACAGCCCGTTCTCTTCGGCCAGGTTCTTCAGGTTCGCCGGGCTGTTGAAGAATTCCACGGGCGCCATCCCCTGGGGAATGCGCAGCGACATCTTGGGATGCGGGTTGACGATTTCGCGGGCAGCCTGCTTCATCTATGGTTCGCCTGTAGTCGGTCCATCGAGCGGGGAATGCCCGGCTCGCGAGGCCCCCGATCGCTAGGACCGGGGCGGTGAGTCTTCATGTCGTGAAAAAAGACACTTCACTAATATACTTATGAACCGCGGGGAAGCAAACGCGAACCGGAAAATGGCGCGAGAAATGCGTTGGGGCGGGGAACTGTCGCTCGATCCCGGGGCGGCCGCCGTGATCGCGCCCGGGCTACACCAGCCGCAGGGAATATGCGCGCCGCAACTGTTTCAGCTTGGTGTCGAATTCGAGGATGTTGGATTCGATGAGGTCGAGCACGTATCTTTCGTCCTCCCAGGCTGTGACCAAGCGCCGCCATTTGCCCTGCCATCCTAGCAGTTCCTTCTGCCGTTTGCGTGTATCCAGCTGGATCACGGGCGCGCCGGCAGCGGTCTTCTCTGCCTCTAGCTCGGCGGCAATCTGCTCCTCAAGCTCCTGCATGTCTTGCTCGAGGAGGGCGAGCTCCTGTTCCAGCTTCTGCAACCGCGCCGCAAGATCTCCTCGGATCTTGAATAAGTTCCCGACCCCCTCGTCGACCCACTGCTTAACCTCGGAAAAGCACTCTCTTTCGAGCAAGGGCTGTATAGCAGCGGAATCCGGCATCGACAGAATATGCTCGTACACGGTCATCCAGCTTTCCTTGCGTGAGTCGAACAATTGCCCCATGAAATGCAGGAGCTGGCCGATCGCCTGGCTGTACTCACAGCTGGAACAGGTCCAACTGATTGCCTCGATCACGTCCGCGTAATCAGCGGCGCTGCGGGCAAACGCATCGCTGGCTTCTCCGCCGATCCCCCGCGCATACAATCGAGTCAGGCGGCCGAGGATCGTCCCGTATTCGGCTTCCGGCCTCTCGCTGCGTTGATGACGGATGATGGCTGAGACCTCCAGCAGGGTTTCCTGAACCTGCCCGAGATCCACCGCTGCGTTGTGCAGGGTCAGTTCTTCTTCCAGGTACTGAAGATGGCCCTCGAGGATCTGCTGCGATTGCTGCGGGCTGAGGAAGGCCCCCTCCCCGGCAGCGAGGCCGAGCAGGTCCGTCCTGTGTTGTTTACGCAGGTTCAGATGACGAGTGGTGTGGTCTCTCTGCAACATGCGTAAATAGTAGCAACAGCTAATATTCCATGCCAGTGAAAATTGTCAATTTCCACAATTGTTGACGTTCAAAGAGCAGAACTTGCCCCGAGGTCAAGCCGGGTTTAGAGTCCCAAATAGGGGTCGATAAACTCCCCGCCTAGCGATTTGGCTCCCTCTCCCCCCGTGGGGGAGAGGGTTGGGGTGAGGGGGTATGTGATTGCGGCTATTTTTCAACCCTCACCCTATCCCTCTCCCACTCATGGGAGAGGGGATAATCAGCGGAAAGGCCGATCGATCCGGCTTTCGGCCGTAACCTGAAACTACCGGCGTCCGTGGATAGCCGGTGGGGCGTTCATGCTCGAACAGCGCAACGGACCCTAGCGGGCGGGAGGTTGGACAGTGCGTTATCGAATCGGGTGGGTCGTTTTCGGGCTGGCGCTCGGAGTGGCGGCGTCCCTGTCACCGGTGATCGCGTTTTCGGCGGGTGCGGCCGATGCTCGTCAGTATCCGGTGACCATCGAAGCCCTGGAGGAGCGCTACCAGGACGAGATACAGGCCCAGCGGGAGTACGGCGCCTACGCGGAACAGGCCGGGCAGGAAGGTTATCCGCAGATCGCCAACCTGTTCACCGCGCTGGCCGCCTCGGAGGCGGTGCACGCACGAAACTTCGAGGCATCGCTCGTGGATCTCGGCGTCGAGATCGAGGCGCCGGTGGTCGAGGTCGAGCTTACGACCACCCGCGAGCATCTGCAGCAGGCCACGAAAGTGGAAACCCAGGAGATCGATCGGGAATATCCGCATATCTTGGAGCGCGTGAAGCCCGAGGACCATACCCGGGCTATCCGCGACCTTACCTACGCCTGGGAGGCAGAAAAGCAACACCGGGACCTGATCGTCAAGATCCACAAGGCGGCGAGCCGCTGGTTCGGGCTGTTGGTTTCGCGTATCGAGGGCGAGTCCACGCACTACTATGTGTGTGAGGTCTGCGGCTCCACTCTGACCGAGGTCCCGGAGGCCCAGTGCCCGATCTGCGAGCACTCGATTGGGCATTACCGGGAGATCTTGGGTGTGCCCGCGGAGCAGCCCGTGCCGCAACTATAAGATCCTGTGCCCCGCCGTTCCTGCCGCGGCCGCCGCTGCCGCTACCCGGTACTCTAGGGTTCCAACTGCCAGTTTTCGATGAACGGTCGGTAGAATGCGGGGTCCCCTACGGTGGCGCCTCGCTGGCGAACCAGGGCCGAGGCGAACTGTTGCGCCCGGTTCAGGATCAGCTCCAGGGGCCAGGCATGTATCAGTCCCAGCAACAGGATGCTGGCGAAGGCATCTCCCGCGCCCACGGTATCCACGACCTGGGCCTTGCGCTGCGGGACGATCTCCATGCGCGCCCCGCTCCTGGTGTGCGCCAGCGCGCCCTTGGATCCGCGGGTAACGAACAAACGGTCGACCTTCGTTGTTTCGAACAGGGTCGCCACGCGGTGCTAGGTGTCCCTTTGCGCGGGGAACAATTGCTCAAGTTCATGCTCGTTCAATTTCGCCCAGTGCGCGGCCTGCAGCATCGCCAGGACGGAATCGCGCTGCCACCAGGGGGGGCGCAGATTCACGTCCAGGAAGACCGGGACAGGATGATCTTCCTTCAGCGCCGCCAGGGCATCGGCGGACGGCTGGTTGCGCAGGGCGAGGCTCCCGTGGTAGATGACGCCCGGCTTTTCGAAAGGGGGCAGGCTAAGAGCGTCGATGAAATCGTAGGCACGCCCCGCGACGATGTCGTAGCTGGGTTCGCCCCCCTCGATGCGGACCTCGACGGTCCCGGTGGGGTGGGCTGAATCCATCTGCAACCCCTGGGTGTGCATGCCCCATTCGAGCATGGCGGAGCGGATGTTGCGGCCCAGCGCGTCGTCACCCACCCGGCTCACGAACAAGGGGGCCTGACGAAAGGCCTGCAGATGCCAGGCGACGTTGAAGGGCGCGCCCCCCAGCACCATGCTGCCATCGGGAAAATGGTCGAACAGCACTTCGCCGAAGACCAAGGGGATCGGGGTATCGTTAGTCATGGTGGGTGACCGGAGTTGCGAGAAGCCACTGGGCAATTTGCGGAAGATAGTGCGCGGCCCCCTCGAGGACTCCCGCGCTGTAGTTGCCGTTCATCCCGAGGAGTCCGCCGCGTGCGAGGTAGAGGGCGTCCTCGTTGCCTTGCTCTTTCGCCATGTGCAGCGCCAGATTGCGTACCTGTGGTGTGGCATTGGCGACCAGAACCGACCGGATCGGGCTGGTGAGTATCGGAAGGTCGTTGCCGCTGTCTCCTGCGTACACGGTGTTATCCAGTGAAAAACCCTCGGCTTGCATGAGGAACTCCAGCGCGTGGCGCTTGGTGGCGCGCGCCGGCAACACATCGAGCAACCCCATCGGGGCGGTTTCGTCCACGCTCCAGACCAGACTGGCCTCCACGGCGTTCTCGCCAAGCCGTTGCTGCATCCGGGCGAGCAGCGGCTCCGGGTCGATGTCGTGCGGCGCATAATAACTGAGCTTGTAGCGATTCTGCTTGGCAGGTTCCTGCAGGCGCAACAGTTCGATGCCGTCGAACAGTTCTGCTAGTTGTTCCGGCTGCATGCCGCGCCAGCTCTTGCCGATCTCCTGGTGCCAGGACTGCCACAGCTCCCAATGCTGTTTGCGGACGCTGAAGATACTGGTGCCGACATCGCCGATGACGTAGTCGGGGAAAGGGATGCGGTACTTTTCGATCGCTTGCAGCACCAAGGTCCGGTCGCGTCCGCTCACATAGGCGACCCGCACGTCCGGGCGGACCGCGAGCTTGCCGAACCGCGCTCGTGCGCCCGGCGACTCCGCTTGGGCCCCGTTCGGCAGCAGGGTGCGATCGAGATCTGTGCAGATGAGAATAGGGTCAGACATCGGCGGTTTCGGGTACCGTGCACGCCCGATAGAAGTCGTAATGCTCTATCGCCTCCAGGATGCCCTGTGCGTAGCTGTGCTTAGCGAAATAGATCCGTTCCACGTCCGTGAGATGCGAGAGCTCCTCGTCGTGGCGGTTGGCCACGACCACCGCCAGGGTGTTGCCGCGCATCATGTCCTCGTCGGTGCCCGAGCCGCCGGCCGCCAGGATGTGTTCCAGGGGGATGTCCCACTGGTCCGCAAACCAGCGCAGGGCGAAGCCCTTCGAGGCGCGAGTCGGCACGATGTCCAGGAACTGACCGAAGGAGAGAAAAGTGTTCACCGAAAGCTCCGCCTGGTGCAGCAGGCTGTTGATCTCTTCCAGCGAGGGGGCATTCTCGGTGTCGATGAAATAGCTGATCTTGAATCGGCTCTGTTGGGCCTTGGCCTGTAGATGGAGCCCGGGGATCTCCGCCAGCAGCCGGCGGGTCTTTTTCGGCTGCCACAGGTAATCGATATGCTCCGCCCAGGCGAGGTCCGCGGTCAGTTGGGGCGCGTAGTAGATCTGGGTGCCGACGCTGGTGATGAGGACGTCCGGCTGGGGGATGCCGAACTGGCGCATGATCTTCAGCGCGGCCTCCAGGCGCCGTCCGGTGGCGATACCGAAGGTGGCGCATTTCCGGTTGGTGCGCACCAGTTTGACGAACTCCGCCAGAGACTCCGGGTCGCCGAGCAGATTCTGATCGAGATCGGTGAAGATGGCGCGGTCGTGGTACAACATCGGCCGCCGCGTCAGTGGCGCCCGCGGCGGTGGCTCGGCGCGATCGAGCAGCGGACGCGCCTCGCCCAGGTAGGTATCGGCGTGGGCCTGCCATGAGTAGTGTTGATGGACGCCGCGCAAGCCGTTCTCGGCGAGCTGCTTCCAGCGCGCTGCGTCGCTCAGGATCTTCAACAAGGCGCGCGTGATATCCGCTTTGTCGAGGGGGTCGATCAGCAGACCGTTCTGGCAGTGTCCGATGATGTCCTGCGGACCGCCGTCTTCGGTGGCCACGATGGGCAGCCGGCACGCCGCCGCTTCGAGCAAGGTCAGGCCGAAGGGTTCGGTCAAGGCGGGATTGACGAATACTCCCTTTGACTTGGCGGCGAGGCGGTAGAGGACCGGCACCTGATCTGGCAGATGGTGTTTGGGGTAGGCCACTTTGCCGTAGAGATCGAACTGATCGATCAACAGCAGGATGTCCGTGAGCACCCCCTGCGCACCGCTGTCCATCTCCCGGATGTCGTCCCGGTTGCCGGCGATGATGACCAGGTTTGCCGCTTTCTGCAGCTCCCGCGACTCCCCGTAGGCCTCGATCAGGGTGCCGATGTTCTTGCGCTCGTCGGGCCGCGACAGGGCGAGGATCATCGGTCTCTTCGGTTTGCTCAGGAAGCGTTCCAACTCGCCAAAGATCGGGTCGTCCCATTCGCCGCCGGAGGGGGGCTGAAATCGCTTCAGATCGGTGCCCGGGGGGATCACCCGCATCTGGGATGGTTGGTAGTGGTCGTAGAGCCCGTATTGATCCTCGACCTCGTTCTTGGTGCTCGCGATGACCATCTGCGCGCCGGCCAGCGTGGCCTCTTCCGCCTCGATGCGGCGCGTCATGTTGTAGCGCGCCTCGATCGCGTCCCGGTTGAGTCCGGTGGCTAACAGGCGGCGTCGTTTGACGCGCCCCAGGGAATGGCCGGTATGCATGAGTGGCACGCCCAGATGCTTTGCCAGACGGGTGCCGACGTATCCGGCATCTGCGTAGTGGCTGTGCACGAGATCGGGGACCAGATCGTGCTCGCGCAGGTAGTCCAGGGCGTTATCGGCGAAATTGTCCAGATAGTCCCAGAGCTCCTCCTTGCGGATATAGCCCTCCGGTCCCGCGTCGAGACGGACGATGTGCGCCTTCTTGGAGAGCGCCTCGACCGGACGCGCGTAATCCACGCTGATGTCCGAATCGATGATGCGGCGTGTGAGCAGATCGACGCGCCCCACATCCTTCCGCTCGGCGAGCGCGCGGGCCAGCTCGACGACGTATTTCGTCTGCCCGCCGGTGTCCGCGTCCCGCCCCAGTTCGAGGTCGTGGCCGCGGATCAGACCGTGCACGCTGATGAGCACGATGTAGAGTGGATGACTGCCGTTTGACGCTGCTTTGGTTTCCGCCATGAAGATCCGGTCTTTTCCCTGCTGAATGACTGCCGCCTTTCTTACCACAATACAGGAGATGGCACAAAAAGGCGGCTTCCCGTATACAGTTGTCAGGCGAGGAAAACCGATAAGGCTGGAGGGCCTGTGACGACCGAGACCCAATCTTTTCAACTGCGCCCCAAGGAATTCCGGCGCGCGCTACGACGAATCTACTGGTCGCGCACGGCAGCCTTGCTGGCGATCCTCTGGGCATTGGCCGCCTATCTGCTGATCGGCGAACTGGATGTGTTTTCCTGGCAGGCGCTGGGGAGAGCGCTCGCGGTCTGGTACCCGCTTCTCGGGCTGGCCCTGTTTTGGCCGCTGTGGATGTTTCTGCTGCAGCCCGCCATCGCCGCACGTTCGCCGGCGAGCCGCCCCCTGTTCCGCGGCTGCCGCTTGCGCTTCGAGGACCAGGAGTTCGTGGTCGATTTTGCGGACGGCAGCTATTCGCGTCGCCCGGGTTCCGCCCTGCGGAAAGCCACGCTGACGGATGGGCTGTTGCTGCTCGAGCAGGATACCGGTCAGTTTCTGATCGTTCCGCAAAGGGCCTTTGCCGATCCGCAGGCCCCCCGGGAGCTGGCCGCGAGCATCAACCGGCGCGCGTCAGCAGCGGCTCCGGGGGCGCCGCCCTCCAGCGCATCCCCGGCGACGCCCTGGCAAGGACTGCGGCGGAATCTTGCGGCGGCCGTGCGCCTGATGCTGTTCCGCCAGGTGGCCCGGGACGATTTCACGGTCTCGACCGACCAGGCGCTACTCTTGGGCCTGCTGAGCTTTTTGCTCTACCTGGGCATGGATTACCTGCGCGCCGCGGGCGATGCGACCTTCAACGAGTACGGGATCGGCAGCGTGGCGGCGGGATTCCTGCTCACCTTGATCGCAGCCTACCTGGTCGCCAGGTCCCTGAAGCGGGGCGAGCGGACAATTGGCTTTGTCGTGCTCTTGCTGGCGGTCGAAGCGATCTTCGCCGTCGTCTTTGCGGTGATCGAAATGGTGCCGCTCGATGCGGGCGAGGAGGCGGCTTGGCCCCAGGCCCTGTTCGTGGCACCTCTGGTTTGGCTGCTCGCCACATGGTACCGCGGCATAAAGGTTGCTTTTTCCGCCGGGAAGGGGCCGGCGGCGCTCGCGCTGCTGCTCTATGTCGCGATCGCCTTGATTCCGCTTTGGTTCCTGCCGACCAGCGAGCTGTGGTATGCGGACTACGCGGCAGAGCAGGAGGCCCCGCGGCTCAACGTGGAGGAGGTGTTCTACGCGCAGCAGCCCCTGCTGGCCTCGCGTCTGGCTGCGCTGGAGCCGGAGCGGCCGGGTACCGTCGACCTGTACCACCTAGGGTTTGCCGCCTACGCCCACCAGCAGGTGTTCCGGCGCGAGGTGTCGCACATCCAGTCCCTGCTCGACCAGCGGTTCGATACCCGCGGTCGGTCGCTGGTTCTGGTCAACCACCAGGCCACCGTGGGTTTCTACCCGATTGCTTCGAAGAGCAATCTGTTGCTGGCGCTGCGGGGGATTGCACAGCGCATGAACCCGGACGAGGACGTCCTGCTGCTCTATCTCACCAGTCATGGATCCAGCGAAGGACTGTTGTCCGTGGACTTCTGGCCGCTGGACCTCAACCAGCTGACTGCGCCCGACCTGCGCAGCGCCCTGGATGCCGCCGGGATACGTTGGCGGGTGGTGGTGATCTCCGCCTGCTACTCCGGCAGCTTCGTCGACGCCCTCAAGGACGAGCACACCCTGGTGATCACGGCGGCCTCCCCGGACCGCCAGTCGTTCGGCTGCGACAACCGCAGCCAGTACACCTACTTCGGCGAGGCGTTCTTCGATCATGCCCTCCGGCAGACCTTTTCCTTCGCCGAGGCCTTCACCATCGCGAAGGACCTGCTGCGCAAGCGGGAACAGGCGGAAGGGAGAGATCCGTCGGAACCCGTCTTGTGGTCTGGCGCGGCGATCAGGGGACAGCTCGATCGGTTGCAGGAGAGGCTGCGGACCACACGGCCCGCACTGCCGTGACCCAGGCCCTAGTTGGACCAGGTTGCGCGGATGACGTTCCAGTGCGGGTCCTGCTCTTCCATGACGAAGGTCCCGCCGGAAAGCATCGTGCGTTCCTTGATGTAGGCCATCGCGGATTCCGGCGCAGGGTCCGCCAGATGCTCCATGAGGACCGTGGAACCGGCGGGGTCGTTGTTTTCGATGCGCAGAACAATCTCGCCGTCGGTTTGGCTTAGCTCGATGCGCACCTGGTCGGCCCGGGTCTCCTTGGCGATGCAGGTCAGCGATTCCTGGACGACGCGGAAGATGATCGTCTTCATCGGCCCCGGAATCTCCGGTTCGCGGACCTGCGCCACGGTCTCGATCCGCAGGCGCGGATAGATGGTCGCGAACTCTTGTTTCAACCAGGCGACCGTCGGAATCAGCCCAAAGTCGTCGAGGCTCGGCGGGCGAAGGTCCATGGCCATCGCCCTGACTTCCTGAATCCCCCTCTGGATCTCGGGGATCACCAGATTGGTGATCTCCTCCCGCTTATTCGCGTTCGCGTCCCCTTCCAGATGGCAGGCGTGCTCGATGCGCAGCTTGATGGCGCTCAGGGTTTGGGCGACGCCCTCGTGCAATCGCTGCGCGATGCGGCGCCGTTCGTTCTCTTCCGCGGAGAGCATGTGGGAGGAGAGCAGTTCGAGCGTGCGCGTGCGTTCCATGATGGTGTTGCTCTGCTTCTCGATGATTTTCTCCGAGCGGCGCACCACGAACAGGAGAAAGGCATACAGGGCGAGCAGGATGCCGATGACCCAGGCCACGATCTTCACCTCGGTGCGCTCGATCTTGCGCACCATGGGCGCCACATCGGAGTAGATCTCGAAGACACCGCTGACCGGCTTCCAGGGTGCCGCCCGCACCGGGATGTAGGTCTGGATGGTGTTGTCCTCCGGAGTCGGCTCGTCGAACAGGTTGAAGGAGTCGCGATACACCAGCTTGCTTTCCACGTGTCCCTCGTACGACCGCACGAACCGGGGGTTCGCGGATTGGTCCTGGCCAATCTGGGAGTATTTGGTGGAGAACACGACCAGGCCCCGCACGTTGTAGATCTTGATGCGCACCACCGACGTGTTGGCCATGGATTCGCGTATCGCCTCCTCCAGTTGCGTCGGGATCGAGTAGATCTCCGCGCTCTCGTGGGTACGGTCGGCGAGCTCTTCGAGAAAACGCACCAGCTCGCCGCGCACGCTGTTCAGCGTCGACTGGGCCAGCGAAA
>JAHEIA010000251.1 GCA_024639625.1 Chromatiales bacterium | reverse complement strand
CGAAATGCGTATTGCCGTATCCCAAGGTCACGATCCGTCAGCGCAACTTGCCGCGGCTCGACAACGTGGGCGAGCACCGGGTTCAGTTGCAGATTGATCAACAGCTTGCGGAACGCGTAGCCTGTCGGCTCGAAAGCGAATACCCGTCCCTGGGGGCCCACAAGCCGAGCTAGTCCCAAAGTATGAATCCCGACATTCGCCCCGATATCGAGAACCTGCATTCCAGGCTTGATAAGCTGTTGGAATGCCGAAAAAGTCTTCGGTTCGTAGCTGCTTTCGAAGAATACCTGGTTGTCAATGAGCTGCGCTAGATCCAGGCTGAATCTGATACCCTTGCGCGTGACAATTATGTCTTTTAGGCGTTTTCGGATGCGGATCCAATGATCAAGTCTCTCGCAGAACCTTACCAGAGGCCCGCTTCTCGTCCAGCGGGCGAGGGCCAACAAGGGTGCACGCAGATGACGATATATACCGTAGAAGACTTGGACAGCGAAATTCACTGCAGCTGCGGGACGCTCGCTGGTGCTTTTCATCTGCTGCGCTATACGGCTCCGCCCCGAACCAAGTCATGGCGCGACTGCTTCAATCTGTAACGTGTCTCGAGATACTCTAGTAAGCATACGGGTAGAGCATCCCCCACATTCAGTGCAACCCCGCGACCTTCGGTGGTTTCGGACGCGCTATTTTCCAATTGGATACCAAGAGAGCGTATGAACCGATTCACATGACCTTCTGGGATTTCAACAAGGTTTGATTTGTACCAGATGTAGGGTGAATGCGATAAGAATGCGGCCCACATGCTGTAGCTCGATATACTGCAGACCAGCAAATCGGCGTCGCACAGCGCAAGCAGATCGCTTATGTCTGAATAGGGACGCTGGCTCGCCAATATGGCGTTATCTCGATCGACCAGTGTGCCCAATTCTTCGGGTCTGCCGTCCGAGCAGATCACCCACTGAATATTCTTTTTTCCTAGGGCTGCTTCTAACCTGTGGCAAAGATACTCGTACCAGTCGAGCGGTAATGAAGCCTGTTCGATGCCTGCGTAGTGAAACGCGCCAGCCTGTCGAAAGTCACCCAACCGAACGTGTACGCCAATGGTGAGCCTGTCATGCCAGAGCTGCTTGCGGAGTGAATACAGATTTTCCTGCGTATATGCCGTATTGAGCAAGCGCGACAAGATATATCCTTTGGCGCTTTCAAGTCCACGAAACGCGCCCCAGAATCCGGTAACTTCCAGAATATATCGTCGCTTGTTGGCTAAACCTTTTCTGCGCATGAACGCTTTGGCAGATTCAGCAAAGTCATCGATATGAATCTCCTGATAGTCTTCTTCGGTGAACCGATATCTGGGCAGAGCGCGCCGCAACAGACGATATGCGAGATAGTCGTAGCGGGAAGTGCGAAAATATCGGTAGTATTTCCGCGAATTGTTCCCCCAGGCCGGGTGGAGTAGCACTGCACCCAACTCTCGGGAAAGAATGTATGCTTTTGCCCACGGAATTAGGTCGTTGCCAAGGCCGTAACCACCGTGCGGCAATATCAGCCTCAAGAAGACACCTGTTGCTTTTTCTGGAACTTCACAAGCTCCCCGCTAACCGTGTTTGCGATGGCCGTCCAATTGAAAACGTTTCGTGCACGCAATTGCCCAGCCTCGCCCATTCGCCGCGCAAGGCTATCGTCGAAAACAAACCGCTCCAGCGCGTCGGCTAATGCAGCGGCGTCATCGGCCGGAACCAAGAAACCAGTAGTTGCATTTTCGACCATGAAAGGGATGCCTCCCACGTCAGTTCCGACAACGCCAACTCCGGAGACCATGGCTTCGAGTACTACGGTAGGCAAAGGATCACTCCGTGACGGTACGCAAACCACATCGGCCGAGCGGTATTGGGCACCAAGCTGTGGGCGGTAGATAGGGCCCTGGAACTCTACGAGCGTACCGAGTGCAAGCCGTTCCGCTTGCGACTTCAAGCGCTTCCCTTCAGGCCCTTCACCAGTAATCCGAAGCCGAAATGTTACCCCTCTCATCAATAGCAAAGATGCAGCCTCGAGTAGCCTATCAACACCCTTTTCAACAGACAGGCGCCCGACAAACAGAATTTCCAACCGATCTGGCGTCTTCGGCGGTAAAGGCGGTTCGATCTCACTAAGACCGATCTCCACCGGATCAATACCGTTTGGTATCACCACCACCCGTTCGGGTATTGCGCCGCCGAGCACCGCAAGGGACCCCATATGGGGCGATAATGCTATGACTAGGTCAGCGTCTCGGTAAGCAGCCGGAGTGGCGCAACGGTACAACTTTGTGAGCCTGGGGTCGTAAGTCCCTTCGGGCCGGTCAAAGATGTCCCCGTGTGTTACCAGTGCGTAAGGGATACCAAGCCTCTTCCGGAGTGGCCTTGCAACTAATGTGGCAATAAGATGGCTGTGGCTAACGATCCAGTCGATCGACATTGTCCGATGTAACCGGCTGACACTGGTGCGAGCCGCGAGAGCGAAAGCAACTTCGTTTGGCACGTGGGAAAAGCGCCGCAATAACCCAAAGCGTAGTGGCTGTAAGAGCGATAGGGTAACGCCTTCAATACGCTCTGCTGGAAAACCATCGGATACTAACGTAACCTTGAAACGCTTCGCGAGTTCAGTCGCATGATGCATCGCGACGTTCGCAACCGCGCCTGCCCTCCCGCAGCCGGGACAGATGATTACTATTGAAGCCACGCCCACGACAATTCGCTAGGCAGCTAGCGGGGAAAGACAACAGGCATAGGGTCCGGCCCGGCGATCCGACCGAAATCGCGGCCCACAAGTTCCCTCACGCGGTCCCTGGGATTGATGCGGCTACGCACGTTGTAAAGGTCGGCTGTATATGCTCCCTTCCCCTGCCTAACACCCTTGTCCGGCTGACCTGGATGCCAAAGATGAACTAGAGGCAGATGACCATACGGATACAACGACCGCAACTGCGCGCGATCCCAAAACTCGTTATCCTCGCCGCCCCATCCAACGAATGCCTCGTCATACCCACCAATGGCGAAAAATGCGTCTTTGGCAATCGCTAGGCTACCGCCGCCAAGGGCATTCTGGAGAATCGATTGGGGCGTTGCCGGGACAGGCAATCTTCCTGCAGCGAACAGGCAATCCGTTGTCATTTTATCGAGATAGAAGATAAAGCGTTTCAAGTTTACTACTTCGTAGCCTTTTTCAAGGTAACCGAAGTGTTCCAGCGCATAACGCGCTGAAACCAATAAATCATTGTCATGCAGGATCAAAAGATCACCTCTCGCCATGCGCGCACCAACGTTTAGAGCCCAGGCGCGACAGTAGGGCAATCTTGCACACGGCAGAGGGGTGTAAACGTACCGCACCCATGGCGGCAACCTATTCCTGATCTCCGGGTATGTGGATTGTTCCACCACGATGCATTCAATCCGAACTCCCTCCTGCCCGGCGATGGTATATAGTGTTGAGATCAGGCATGGAAGCCGGTCCAGTCCGCGGTGACCGATAACGAAGGTCACGTCGATTTTACCTTCGGCCTTACCACCAAGCGGCGCTGAGCGGAACTCGAAACAATGGCTCTGCAGAACCCGGCGAAAAATGCGACGCCCGAGCCAGGGCATCACTAAGGGTGCATGGAGCATCGATGTCCATTCCCAGTCGCAACGCACACCGCCGCCTTCTGGCGCAAACTCCAAGCACTCGTACCGGTTGCAGAGCCTTACCCAATCGTTATTTGTGCGGCCAGTAGCTCGAAGATACTTAGGCAGATCCTTTGTAACGACACCCAGCCATTCTCTGGTGCGGCTCAATACAACTGCTCTCCGTTGCTTCGCACTCGCCACACATGTTGATCGGGCCACCTCGCGATTTTCAAAAGGAACACCACCCAATGCACAGGAAGATACACGAAGCGCACAGACCTGTTATGAGCACCATAGCCAGTTCTACGTTCTGTCGAGTGCGCTGAAATTCTGCGCCAACTTCGGCGTCTTACTGCTGCCGTCCCACGAAGCCAGCAACGCCCGCCGCTCAGGGATACGTTTCCGGGACCGCTGTTGGTCACGCATCCCGCGAATGCGCTACCCGATCCATGATCTCCCGCTCCGCCTCGGGGGTCATCGTGCCGCTCCCTGTCGGCCACTCGCCTCCGCCATCAACATGCACATGCCGTGCTCCGGCCAAGTTCCGAATGCGTTGTGCGAGCCAGGGCGAAAAACCCCAACGCGAGAGGCGTCCGTCCGGTACATAAGCCGGCGCAACGGCAACACCGGTCACTGCCGGCTTTGCCAGGCACTCGTAAAGAGCGTGTGCCCAGGCCCCAATTGCCCCCTGATAGCTGTATTTTCCCTGCTGCGAACGCTTTGCTTCTTTTGACAATCGCCGATAGAGGTCAGGCTCTGCAACAAGCCGAAAAACCTGTCCGACTGCTGCCTCGACATCGCCAACGGGGAAGACCAGTGCATTTCGCTCCGCAACGAACTGCCTCTCATCGGCACGGCCTAGAAAATCCGAAACCACAGGCACCACACCGTGGGCCATAGCTTCTCGTGGGGCAATGGTAATTCCCTCCGTGTGGGCGAAGTGCACGAAAACATCAAGCCTCGGATATATATCCGAGTAAAGGTTCTCTGCAGTCGACCACCCCACGAAACGAGCGACACCGCTTTCCACTTGTTTCGCGAGCGCATCTCGCAACGCCCCCTCGGCTGGACCACCTCCCACGATGGTAAGCGTAAATCGCATGCCGGTCCTTTCCAGCGCTCGGACGAAGGGGACGAGGTCGAGCACGCGCTTCTGGTCTGGATCGAGCCGGCCCACATACCCAATGCGCACGGGATCCGATACCCGTTTATCATGCAGCGCTGGCGACGGGGGGCGTACGCCTCCCGGTATGTTAACCACCCGGTCCTCCGCGATACCCGCCCAATCACAGACCGCCTTGCGTACCGTCTCTCCGGAGGTGACGCAAAGGTCGACGTGCTCTCGGTAAAGTCGGGCATCGAAGATGTAATGGGGCTCGTAGGCTTGGATGGTAACCGCCAGTCGCAGTCTGGGATTGCGCAACTTGAGCCGTGAGACTGCCTCGTAGGCGTCAAACACCCTGGCAATGAGAACGATGTCGGGATTCACGCGTTGGACCGTATTCGACAAACCTTCGATGCGTGCTTGCCGCGTACCCCCGATACCGTCGATATCCACCGTCGGAAGATCAGGAAACGCCGCGCGGTAAGGTTCCGGGAGATTGTGTCTAAGGCCCTTCGCCAATCCCAGCACGGTTTCGATCCCCCGTGCAGGGAGGTTACGGCACAGGTCGGCAACGATGTTTTCCACACCGCCGCGAGTCGAGCGGGAAGTATTACATATCAGTAACTTAGCCGACACTCTTTTGCAACCTTGTCGAAATAAAATGCCCTAGCCACGACGCCAATTCTCGACTCCGGTAGTCGAAAGAATC
>JAHEIA010000250.1 GCA_024639625.1 Chromatiales bacterium | reverse complement strand
GGTGGCGCCGTGTGCACGGCGGATGACGGCTGCGCCGCGGTCATTCTGATCTGCCGCAGTGGAAAACGCTCGCTGGAGGCCGGGAAGGCCCTGTTGAACGGGGGTTTTACACGGGTATTCCATGTGGACGAGGGCTTTGAGGGCGATCTTGACGAGGATCACCATCGCAGCACCCAGGGAGGCTGGCGCTTTCACGGCCTGCCCTGGGAACAATGCTAATCCACAGGGCCCGGTCAGCAGAAAGCAAGTTCCTTGCGCGCGGCTGCGGCGAGTGCCAAGATGAGCTGTAGACCAGCCCCTGGAGACACACGCCATGAGTACCGGGTTCGCCACCCCTCAGGACGCGGAGGATGCCTTCTACGACGCTTTGGATGAATCCGATTCCGCCGCCATGCAAGCCGTGTGGGAAGCGGCCGAAGATGTTTTCTGCCTGCTGCCCATGGCCGCGCCGAGCATAGGAGCGAACGCGGTGCAACAAAGTTGGCAGCCAATGCTCGAGGGAGAGCCGCGGATCGATATCGAAGTTCGGCACCTGCACTGGATCCAAGGAGATCAGCTGGCCATCCATCTGGTCGAAGAACATATCTCGCTGGCGGGCCAACAACAGAAACAACCGGCGATCTACGCGACCAATATCTACCGTAAGGGACCTGGAGGCTGGCGCTTGGTTATGCACCAGAACTCACCTTCCCCACCGCCGGCAGGGATGCTGCAACCTGGGATGCCGCTGGGTACCGCGTAAACGGATTGGCCCGGCGATGCGGGAGACTAGGCCGTGTCTCGAGGACCGGCAGCGCTCTCGACACAGAGAGAGGGCTCGCCCATATCGTCGAAATCTACTTGCTCGATGCGGCGAAAACGACCGCTGATCTTGCGCGCGGATCGATTTACATCATCCACGTCCTTACCCGCCTGGCGAATATGGCGGGCCAGATTATCCATCCGCAGTTGGAAACGTTGAAACTCATCGGCAAGGTCGTGCAGATGGCTCTGGATGATATGCACCTGGTCGCTGGTGGCGGCGTCCTTGATCACTGCCCGCGCGGTGGTGAGGATGGCCATCATGGTGGTCGGAGACACCAGCCACACACGCCTTCTGTGCGCCTCTTCTACAAGCTCCGGGAAATGGGCATGGATCTCGGCAAACACGGCCTCGGCCGGGATGAACATCACAGCTCCATCGGAGGTCTCACCCGCTAGGATGTACTTTTCGGCAATATCCCGGATATGGCGCCGGATATCGCGCCGAAATTGTCCCGTCGCCGCCACCCTGGCGGTATCCAGATTGGCGACATCGGTCATCCTTTGGAAGCTTTCCAAAGGGAATTTCGCGTCCACTGCCACCTTCCCGGTGGGCTCAGGCAGAAACAACATGCAGTCCACGCGCGCCCCGTTCTCGAGTGTGTGCTGAAAGGCATAACTCGCTTTGGGCATCAGGTTGCGCACCAGGGAATTCAGCTGCACCTCACCGAACGCACCGCGTGACCGCTTGTCGGCGAGAATCTCTTGCAGCGAGACCACGTTGCTCGACAACTCGGTGATCTTCTTCTGCGCCTCGTCGATACGGGTGAGGTGGGTCAACACCTTGGCGAAAGTGTCCGTGGTCTTCGCGAAACCCTCATTGAGTTGGCTCTGCACGTGCATGCTGATCTGCTGCAACCGCTGGTCCGTGCTTTGAGTCAGTCCGTCCAATCGCTCGCCGAGCTCCTGCGAGTTGCGCCGCAGCGCGTCGCCTACCTGGAGCAGCAGCGACTCGAGCGCCTCGCGCAGAAGTCGCTGCTGGCTTTCCAGGGTCTCTCCATGGCGTCGCTCCAGCTGCCCTCTGTGCTCTTGCAGTTGCTCCCGCAGTCCGCCGGCCAGGCTGGAAAGATTCTTTTGCTGTACCAGACTGCCTTCTGCAAGACTCTCCACGATCGAGCCGCGAAGACCGTCAAAGCGCTCGAGGAGTTCTGAGCGCAGACGTCCGGCATCTTCGGCGAGATGCTTTTGCATCTCACCGAATCGGCGCTCCAGCGCCTGGTAGAGCTGCCCGTATCGAGCCAGAAGCTGTTGTTGCAGCTCGTGCGACGACTTCTGCTGCAGATGGTGCGACCTCACCATGCGCTCGACAATGGCAGACTGGGTCTCGCTCACTTGCCGGTGCAGCTCCCGTTCCGCCTCGCGCAGGCGTAGTGCGGACTGCTCGAGCACCAGATGCAGCGCCTGATCAGCCGCCTGCTGCCTGGCCGCCAACCCACCCAGCGTACGCAGTATCGAGGCCTGACGCAGCAACAGCATCGCGGTCGCAAGGACGATCAAGCCGCCGATCGCCAACAGCGGCAGCCATAGTTGGCCCCCTATCTGCAACATCTCGCCGGCCCTTGAAAGCGGACTGTGCGGGAAACCTGGTTTGGGGTACTTCCTGTTGCAGGGCGTCGCCGGGGTACAGGGGCCCGGTTATGTAGGCGATCCCGTGGCGAAGCAGCGAGGCAGGAGAGACGGGCAAAGGTGAGGCGCTGCCACATGCAGTTCCCGGGCCGACCCTCGGCAAGCGACGCCCAATGCCTTGGGCGTGCGACCCCCGGTAGCAAGAAGATCAAGGACCACCCCCCTGATTCGATGTCACGCCCGATCCCGTCCGGCGCACGCGGTTAGCCTCTGCGTAGAATTCCCGGATTATGTTCTCAAGCGGAGGCTCATTCCGTGAGCCACCGAGAGGCCTGGCTTGCCACGGCTTGACCCGCGGGCCGAAAACCACCGCCGACAAACGGTCGGCGCGGGGAAAGGTGTGCAGCAGAATGGATACCCCGGCCCCAAAACAGCCAGGTGAGGCAAGCTTTATCTCTGGGCGGACAACCAAGCCAGGAAATCTTCTCGCGGCATTGCCGGGGCAATACAGGGACCCTGGCCGAAATCGCACCCCCACTCGCGCAGAGCGGCTAGGGTTTCCGCATCTTCGATGCCTCCTGCGGCGACCTCGACGCCGAGTTCCCCCGCCAGCCGAATGAGCGAGCGGACGATCGCCCGATCCCGCTCGTTGCGCATCACGTCTTTTACCAGCGTGTCGTGGATCTTCACTCGCTGGGGCTGGGCCCGGCGCAATACGCTCGGCGACTGGCAACCGCTGCCAAAGCCATCGACTACCGCGGATACGCCGATCTCGTCGAGCTCCCGGGTTACCTCGGTGAACTTTTTAGACTGCATCGTACCGCCACTTTCTGTCAGTACGAGCTGCAATATGCCGTCCGGTACGTTCCAGAAACTGGTCTCTTCCGCCAACAGGTCGACAAACGATTCCTCCAGCACCTTCGCCAACGGAAAGCCCACCGAAACACAGCAGCCGCTCCAAGCGTCGGCCATCTCGCTCGCTGCTCGCAGCGCATTGCGCACAGCCCACCAATGGAAAGCATCCAGTAGCGCGCTCTCGGCGACCGCTGGCAAGAACTCTGCCGGCGGGAGGAGGCCGCGCCTCGGATGGCGCCAGCGAACCAAGGCCTCTGCGCCGCTCGGCAGGTTGGAGCGCAGGTCTACCTGCGGTTGAAAAAAAAGTTCGAGCTCTTGGTTCTGCAGCGCCTGCTGCAACTCCTGCGCCATGGTCCAACCGAGATCACGCGGATCTTGGTCTTGTTCCGAAAACAGCCGCCAGCGCTCGCCACGCAGAACTGCTTGGCGGACCGACCGATCGGCAGCCTGTAGCAGTGCCTCTGCGTTGGCTCCATGTTCCGGCCACATGCCGACCCCCACCACCGCGTCTATGCGGATACTGGACTCCGCAAAGGAAACCGGCTCGTCGAATCTGCGCAGGATCTTGGTGACCGCGAGGGTCGCTTGGCCTTCGCTGACCACGCGCGGCAACAGCAAGGCGAATTCGCTGCTGGCGATCCGCGCCAGGAGATCCTGCTCTCGTTTCACATAAGAGAGACTCTGCGCCACACTCGTCAGCAACTGGTCCCCGGCACCATATCCGAAGCGCGTGTTGATCTGCCGGAGGTCCTGGATACTTACCAACAGCACGGCAAACTCCGCGGATTCATCGCCCTGTTGCGCGATCAGATCGTCGATCCGCTGTATCGCCTCGAAGCGGTTGGGAAGCCGGGCAAGGGTTTCGGCGGTGGACAGGTTCACTACAGAAACAGCTCTTCAGGATTGATCCCGTACGATCCCGGTTCGAGTCCGCGGAGAATCTCCAGCGCGCGACCATGCTTGTCCACCGTGTCCTGGATCAGGTCGAGTATGGGAAAGTGACCGTAAGGCTTTTTCTCCGGATCGAGGATCAGCATCACCTTTGGTCGCAGCCTGCGCAAGCGATTCTGGGAAATCACGGCCGCGACCTCGCCGGTACTCAACTCTACAAGGCTGCCGGTGGGATAGATGCCCAGCGCTTGGATGAACTGCTCCACCAGCTCCGCCTGAAAATCGATATCGCGCCATTGATAGATCGAGCGGATCGCCTGAGATGTCGCCATCGCCGGCGCATAGGGGCGATCCGTGGTAATGGCCCCGAAGCAATCGATAAGCCCAGCAATCCGGCCGAACAACGGGATCTGATAACCCTGCAATCCCATGGGATAGCCACTGCCATCGTGCCGCTCGTGATGGGTGCGCACCATGAACAGTACCTGCTTTTCGATCCCCGGAGTCTCCTTGAGTAGTTGGATACTGTAACCAACGTGCTTTTTCACTACCTCAAACTCTTGCGGGGTCAAGCGGCCAGGTTTATTCAGCAGGGCCTCCGGCAGCTTGGTCTTCCCGATGTCGTACAGTAGGCTGCCGAGCGCAAGCGTCTGCAGGTCCTTCTTCGGCAGGCCGATGTGACGCCCCAGTACCAGGGTCATGAGCGCAGAATTCAATGCCCTGTGGTACATATAGCTGTCTTTCTTCTTCAGCTCCGCCAGCCAAAGAAAGGCATCCGGATTGCGCACCACGCTGTCCACCATCGGGGTGATCACGCGTTGGATGGTGGAAAAGTCCAGGTGCCCGCCCGAGCGCAGTTCGCGCATGATATCGCGCGCCAACTCCGCCGCGCGGGAATGCAGTTGACTCGCCAGTTGCAGCTCTTTCTCGACCGGGGCGCTGTCTTCGTAATAGACCTTGCGATGCTCGGGCACCAGTTCCCTTTGCTGGCCTGGCGCACCCGCAGCCCTGGCAATCGGATGGAAACTGAGCTTCTGGTCCGCCTCCACGTCGACGTAGACATGGTCGCAATATTCTTGCAACCGCACGATCTGTTTTTGATCCTTGAGACGAAAACCTTGAAACAGGAATGGCGTCTCCAACCAAGGTCGATCCAAACGGGACACATACATCCCCGGCCGGAGACTTTTGGTTGAGACCTTAACCTTCTTGTTTTCCATCCCGCCGCTCCAATGCGCGGTTTCCCCACACAAGCTTACCGGATATTACGCGTCAGGCCGTGCCAGTCTTCACAGAACGGAACCGTCCCGCACCCCGTGTCGCCGACAGGCCCCGCCAGCGGCC
>JAHEIA010000249.1 GCA_024639625.1 Chromatiales bacterium | reverse complement strand
GCATGCCTCGAGTTGCGACCTACAACGCCCATGACTGTGTAGGCAGAGACGGCAAGTACTCACCGGAGCGCGTCGCGCAGGTAATCCTGGAACTGCGAGCGGACATCGTAGCGCTGCAGGAACTAACCCTGGACCATTCCGGAGACTTGATTGGATACTTGGAACGAACGACCGGGATGCAGGCCGTCGACGGGACGGTGTTCGACCGAGGGGTAGGCCGATATGGCAATGTCTTGCTATCTCGGCACCGGATACGCGAGCAACAGCTGCGTGATCTGTCTTTTTCCAATCGGGAACCCCGCGGTGTCATCGATGCGGTGCTGGAGGTCGGCGGCGGTTCTCTGCGGGTCCTTGCCACCCATCTGGGACTGGCGGGGCCGGAACGCAAAGATCAGCTGCGGAAAGTCGCCGACCTGTTAACCGATGATCTGCACCCGACGATGCTACTCGGCGATTTCAATGTCTGGTTGAGTGAGCGCCCGTTCCGGGAATTTCGTGACCTCGGGTTGACGCACACACGAGCTCGCACCTTTCCCACCTGGTTCGTTCCGCTGCTGCCGCTGGATCGAATCTTCGTCCGCGCCCCGGCCGTGCTCCAGCACTGTGCGAGACACGATTCCCGTATCACGCGTTGTGCCTCGGATCATTTTCCACTGGTCGCCGACGTCGAGATTCTCCTTGCGGAAGGTCCGCTATCTGGGGTGGAAAACCGTACTCCAGCAGATGCGCGCCGGTGATACCCGTGGCGCGATCTTGCCGCCCTTGCACACGTTGGAAACCCTCGATGGGAGCCCTTATCCGTGCATCCGCGGACGGCGCTGAGGACTCGCTGTTCCTTACCCGCCGTTCGGGCACGCGGGCTCAGCAGGTCGCAGGAAGACTGCGCGACCAGGTTGCCAGCTTCTGCCTACGCGATCGACTCAGGCGACTCTGTTCGCGCGCGGCGATCGGGGCAGCAGGACGGTGAATGTGCTGCCCTCCGCGAGCTGACTGTGCACGCTGATATCGCCGCCGTGCGCGCGCACGAACGCTAGGGCGAGGCTCAGCCCCAACCCGTTGCCGTATTCGGAACGGCTCCAGTCGCAGCGGAAGAAGCGCTGGAAGACGCGCGGCAGTTCGTCTGCCGAGATCCCGACCCCCGTATCGGTAATCGACAATCGTACCCGTCGCTCTTCATCGATCAGACCGAGAGTCACCCGTCCCCGAGCCGGTGTGTACTTCAGGGCGTTGTCCAAGAGATTTGCCACCACCCGCTGCAATCGCTGCAGATCCCCCTGAATCAGGCAATGTTGCGGAAGATCGGTCTCGAGCGTTACCTTCTTGTCCTCCGCCACCGTTTGAAACAGTTCGCACGCGTCGGTGACGATCTCGACCAGGTCAATCTGGGATAGCCTGAGCCTGGCTGCCCCGGACTCCGCCTCGGCAATATCCAGTGTCGTATTGATCATCTCGAGCAGCCGATCGCATTCCTCGGTCGTATCGCTCGCGAGCGTTTCCCAGTCGGTCTTTGTGCTGCCGCTGGAGAGCGCCAACTCCGCCGCTGCCCGGATACGCGCAACCGGACTGCGCAGGTCGTGGGCGAGATTGTCGGTCATCTCTCGCATGCCCAGGATCAAGGCTTGAATGCGATCCAGCATGATGTTGAAGGCCTGTGCCAGATGGTCGAGTTCGTCGCCCCGATAGCTCGTCTGCACCCTCTTATCGAGCGCCCCGTCCGCGATCTCCATTGCGGTGCGGCGCACGTCTTCCACGCCCCGCAGTGCTCGCCGGGCCATGAACCAGCCGATTGGACCTCCCAGCAAGATGATGGCCGAGAGCACTAATAGAAAGCCTTCGCGCAAAGCCTCCAGGAACTCTTCGCTCTCCTCTAGGGACTCGCCGATCTGCAGCACGGCCTGCAGCCCGATAGCCCCGTATATGCTGCGGGCGCCATACTCGCGTCCGGGAAGGGTAAGCGTCGCGAAACTCGCTTGCCGGGTGTCACCCTCGCGCCCGTCGCTTGTGTCTGGGTCAGGCAATTCAGGCCAGGACGCAAGGTCACTGGTCATAAGCAGATGCCCGTCGGCCGACCACAAACGCAGAAAGACATCAGCGGCGGCCACACCCTGCGTCTCAAGCAAGATTTCACGCTTGACGCGATCGAGTCCGCCCAGCCGCAAAAAGGATGCGAACTCTTGCAGATCTTCCTTTAGGTCTTCATCGGTTTCCGCCTGCACCAGGGCAACCATCAGTGTGTAGACCAAGGTAAAGGCGAGGATGGAGGAGGCAGCGAAGATTCCCGCGTACCATGCCGTCAGGCGCAGCGCGAGCGTGTGTCGCAGCCTATGGAGTTTCTCTAAGAACATAGCCGGCGCCGCGCACGGTGTGGATCAGCGGGCTGTTGAAGTCTTTGTCGATCTTGTCGCGTAACCGACAGATCCGCGATTCTACGACGTTGGTTTTCGGATCGAAGTTATAGTCCCATACGTGCTCCATGATCATTGTCTTGGAGACGACGCGTCCCTGGTTGCGCGCAAGATATTCGAGCAGAGAGAATTCGCGGGGCTGCAGGTCGATCTTCTTGTCCTTGCGTTTCACGGTATGCC
The DNA here is from genome assembly GCA_024639625.1 of Chromatiales bacterium. Classification (GTDB taxonomy): domain Bacteria; phylum Pseudomonadota; class Gammaproteobacteria; order Chromatiales; family Chromatiaceae; genus JAHEIA01. The sequence goes on along the minus strand of JAHEIA010000249.1, from coordinate 2,890 downwards.
GCAGCAAGTCGATGTACAGATCGCCAACTGTGATCCCGGTGGGGTCCGGCGTATCGCTGGCGCGTCGAATCAGCGCCTGTACCCGCGCCAACAGTTCGGTAAAGGCGAAGGGTTTGGTCAGATAATCGTCACCTCCCGCCTGGAGCCCTTCGACACGTTCGTCAATCGAGCGTTTGGCGCTCAAGATAATGACCGGTAGCTTGAAGCGCCGTCGCCGAACCTCATCGATGATCGAGAGGCCATCGAGCCCAGGCAGCATGATGTCGATTACAGCGACATCGTAGGTGGACGTCAGGGCCATATGGAGTCCGCTCTTCCCATCGCTCGTATGCTCGACGACGAATCCTGCTTCTTTGAAGCCCTTACTGACGAATGCTGCGATCTTGAGGTCGTCTTCGATGAGCAAGAGACGCATGGTTCGCCTACTCCCGGATGAGCTGAATGGTGCTCGCGCCGCTCGTTGAAACGGCTCTCTGCCCGCGCAGAAGGATTCCTTACGCTGCGCGGCGTGCCCCCCGATATCGCTGAACTTACTGTATGAGACTAGCGCAAAGTTTGTCCAGTGTATCCCGGTTGTTCACTGGCCTAGCTTGCCAAATGGTCATGTTGCGACAAGCACCTGCTCATGCCCGCTAAACCGGCGAGGTAGCGAAGACACGACAATGTGTGTTCCGCCTGGCGAGTAAGGGAACCCGCAGGATGAGGACAAAAGATGTTTCGGTATCCCGCAAGACGGTGCCGAGCAAGGCATTGTCAACACTCTCTCCCCTGGTTATGGTAACTCGGAGAGAGAATGCACTAGCAGGGTCCCGGCGAGTTTGTTGGATCGGGTCGGTGAAGGGCGGAGCTATCGGGCTGCGCCAGACGGGAGGCGGCAAAAGCGGCAGTGTTTCTACCCGCTCGATCCTTGTCCTTGCGGCAACGCCGGAGATGCGGGTCATCGAGTAATCTAGGCTACATTGGCGAGCAAACCGATCGCAGAGCAGGAGCGGGTATCCGCTGCCTCGCACAACGACAGCAGGGCTGGGGAACGAGTGATGGAGAGATCGAGGCTAAGATGGCTAGGGTCAGCGCTAGTCGGCGCGGCATGCGTCGTCCCACAGGGTCCGGTGAGCGGCGAAACGAGCGCACCGTCCGCCTTCGTGGTCCTCGGGCAGACACCCGAGGGAGAGCCGGTTGCCTTGGCCCGGCTCTTGATCGAGCAGGCAGATGCGGATTGCCCTGTGCTGCGGCCTGTCGATGGCCAGGGGGAAGACCGGCCCATGACAGCGCGCCGCAATCCGGCCCCCGGCAACTTCCGGGTCACGGTCTGCGAAGCCCTCTACCCGATGGACGGCTCCCGAATGGATGTGCGCGGTATGTCTCTGCGGTTACCGGCCGTCCCGCAGAAGATCTCCCGGGTTGCCGTGTTCGGCGATACGGGCTGCAAGCCGGCCGATCAGGACGGCTGTGAAACGGACCAGGATTGGCCCTTTTCCGAGCTGGCCAATGCCGCGGCCGATCCCGCGCCCGATCTGCTGCTGCACATGGGCGATTACAATTACCGCGGCACCCCCGGAAAGATCGAGATCGAACAGAGCCAGCAGCAGGACAAGCAGGTCCGGGTCTATGATGCGGGCGACAACACCCCGAGCGTGGGCTGCACGCTGAGCGGACCCTACTACGGTCAGAACAGCGCGGGCAGCCGAACACCCGATAACTGGAAGGCATGGCGGGACGACTTCTTCCTTCCGGCCGCCAATCTGCTGCGCGTCGCTCCTTGGGTATTCACCCGGGGCAATCACGAATTGTGCAGCCGTGCCGGGCCCGGTTGGTTCTATTTTCTCGATTCCGGCTCCGATCTTGTGGCGGGCAGTGAACAACTCGTCTGTCCGCCGGCCGAGAGCGCGCGGCCACTGATCTTTCGCGCGCCTTATCGGGTCGACCTAGGCGGGCTCTCCATCATGGTGCTCGACTCTGCCAACGCCTGCGACCAAGGGGATCTGCACCAGGCGCATTTCGATGCCCAGTTCGCACAGATCCGTTCCCTGGTGGGAGACGCTCCCGCGCGCAATGCTCTCTGGCTGCAGAGCCATCGCCCCATTTGGGGCCTGCGCAAGCCCGATCACGGAGAGTCCAGGCAGGATCTCGATGCCTCCGGCAAATACGCCGTTATCGACAAGACGCTGCAGAAGGCGTTTGCCGACTTTCCTCTGCCCAAACCCCTGCACCTGGTGCTCGCCGGACACATGCACCGCTTCCAGGCAATCGACTTCCGGCCGCCGGGTGTGCTGCCGACCGAACTCGTGGTGGGCAATAGCGGCGTCGATCTCGAGGACAATTACCCCGAGCTTCCGTTCTCGCTCCGCATCGGCAGCGTGACTGCAATCGGCTTTGGTCTCAGCGAGTTCGGCTACCTGGAGATCCTGCTGCAGGATGGAATTGGCTGGACGGGTCGCATGATCGACCGCAAGGGCGAAGTGCGGGTGAACTGCGATTCCCGTAGTGCATCTGGGACCGGGGCGTGCGCGCCCGCCGAAAGCTGAGTTTGCGCCGAGCTGTTCATCGCACGGCGGGTCCCGGTCCTGTCCTTGGTCTCTCAGGACGTGCGCGTCCGTTTCTCCGGTTACGCTGGTGGGCGTTCGAACCTTGAGCGAGAGAGCATTTCGTTGCTCCAAGGTTGGGGCTGGCCGATATAGTAGCCTTGCGCATAGTCAACGCCGTAACGCGCCAGTAGGTCGAGGGAAGATTGTTGCTCGACAAACTCAGCGACCGTTTTCTTGCCCAGCCCATGGGCGATATCGGCCATGGCTTTCACGATCAGGTGGTCGTCCGAGCGCTCCGTAAGATTTCGGATGAAGGATCCATCGATCTTGATGTAATCCACCGGCAATTGCTGCAAGTAGGTAAA
>JAHEIA010000248.1 GCA_024639625.1 Chromatiales bacterium | reverse complement strand
CCATCAGATGTATAAAGAGGCTAAATTTTCGAATCCTGATCAGTCCTTGGCTGAAGTGGTCACCAAACTCAGTAAAATACCCCTTCTCTTTGAACCTGGCACAAGGTGGGCATACGGAAGATCGACAGATGTTCTTGGCCGGGTAATCGAGATCGTCTCTGGTATGTCATTAGACAAATACTTAGAGGACCGAATTTTTCAGCCGCTTAAAATGATCACCTGGTCGCGGAAGATCATCAGAGTGGGGATCGAACGGATCTGGAAATGCGCCGCAATCGCCTGCTCCTCCTCCGTATTCACCTTGGCGAATACGATCTCCGGGTGCTCCTCGGAAACCTTCTCAAAGACCGGGGCGAAGGATCGACAGGGGCCGCACCAAGGAGCCCAGAAATCAACAATGACGAAGCCGCTTTCGGTTACCGTACTCTCGAAATTTTCTTTGGTCAGTTCAACAACGGCCACGGTCGATTCCTCTATACCAAGATCAATACCGCGCGATTCTATCAGAACGCGGGCTTAAGTTCCGCCCGCTGGACGGCAAAAGAAGGCCGGGGGTCAGCCCGGCCTGCATGATCGGATTAGGGACACCCCCTACTGCAGCGAATCGAGGCCGGCGAAGATCTGATCGCGGATCCCGTCCACCTTGCCGATGCCGTTGATCCTGACGTACTTCGGCGCCCCTGCCTCGCCGCTGTTGGCGAACTTGGTGTAGTAGTCGATCAATGGCTCGGTTTGATCGTGGTACACCTTGAGGCGGGCGCGGACGGTGTCTTCCTGGTCATCGTCGCGCTGAATCAGCGGCTCTCCGGTGACGTCATCCTTACCCTCCTGCTGTGGCGGATTGAAGACCACATGATACGTCCGTCCGGATGCGACATGGACGCGACGCCCAGACATGCGCTTGATGATTTCCGCGTCCGGCACATCGATCTCGACCACCGCGTCGACCTGGACGCCGGCCTCTTTCAAGGCGTCGGCCTGGGGGATCGTGCGCGGAAAACCATCGAACAGATAGCCGTTTATGCAGTCGTCCTCGGTGATCCGCTCCTTGACCATACCCATGATGATGTCATCGGACACGAGACCGCCCTGGTCCATGATCTTCTTTGCCGCCTTACCTAGCTCGGTTCCAGACTTTACGTGGGCGCGCAGCATATCGCCGGTAGAGATCTGCGGAATCTTGTATCTTTCTTTGATGAAATTCGCCTGGGTGCCCTTACCGGCGCCAGGACCGCCCAACAGGATGACACGCATAATCTTCGCTCCTCATGTGTCCAAAAAAACCGGCCTAGTGTGCCATACCCCGGTAAGACCGCCTATTCGACACAATCAATAGGGGAATATATCCGCCTTATGTTCCACGCGGCTCCGACGCCACGCCTGAGATATTGCCGGCTAGGGATCCGCTCTTTCCGCCGCGGGTACGCTCAGCAGCAAGTGATTGAGGCGGCGCACGAAGGAGCCAGGATCCTCCAACTGCCCCCCTTCCGCCAGTAGCGCCTGATCGAACAGCAACTTGCCGATATCCGCGAAACGCTCTGCATCGGCCTCCGCTTCCATCCGCTGCAGCAAAGGATGACCGAGATTCACCTCCATGATCGGCCGCACCTGGGGGCCCTCCTGGCCGATCGACTTGAGCACCCGAGCAAGGTTGGCACTCATATCATATTCGCCCACCACCAAGCAGGCGGGTGAATCCGTCAAACGATGGCTGGCACGCACCTCTTGCACCGATTCGCCGAGCACGTCCTTGATCCGCTTGAGCAACGACTCGTGTTCCTGCGCCGCCTTTTCCTGCTCTTGCTTTTCTTCTTCTTGCTCGAGTTTCCCCAAGTCCAACACGCCCTTGGATACCGACTGGAGAGCTTTCCCCTGGTATTCGCTGAGATGTGAGACCAGCCATTCGTCTACCCGATCCGACAGCAACAGCACCTCCACCCCTTTCTTGCGGAAGACCTCCAAGTGCGGGCTATTGCGCGCCGCGGCAGGCGTATCGGCGGTGATGTAGTAGATCTTCTCCTGTTCTTCCTGCATTCGTTCCACGTATTGATCGAGTGCGACCTGTTGCTCGTCCCCCTCCGACTGGGTGCTCGCGAAACGCAGCAGCCCGGCAATTTGCTCCTTGTTGGCGAAATCCTCGGCCGGCCCTTCCTTGAGAACGCTGCCGAACTGCTTCCAGAACTCCCGGTACTTCTCCGGCTCATCCTGCGCCATCTTTTCCAGCAGGCCGAGGATGCGCTTCACGTTCGCGCTGCGGATCGCCGCGATCTTACGATCGTGCTGCAGGATCTCACGCGAAACATTCAGCGGCAGATCGTCAGAGTCGACGACGCCCTTCACAAAACGCAGATAACGGGGCAGCAATTTGTCCGCCTCGTCCATGATGAATACCCTGCGCACGTACAGCTTTACGCCGTGCGCGGGCGCCCGGTCCCACAGATCGAACGGCGCGTGCTTGGGGATATACAGCAAGGCCGTGTATTCGTTGGTCCCTTCGACCTTGTTGTGGGCATAGGCCAGGGGGTCCTCGAAGTCGTGGGCGACGTGCTTGTAGAACTCGTTGTACTCTTCTTCACTGATCTCCGATTTGGCCCGCATCCACATCGCGGAGCCGCGGTTGATCTGTTCCTCCTCCGCCTGAGCGTCCTTCTTTTCTTCGCCACCGATGGGCTCCTTGCCCATCATGATGGGCAGCGGAATGTGGTCCGAGAACTTGGTGGCCACAGTGCGCAAGCGGAAGGGATCGAGAAACTCATCCTCATCTTCCCGCAAATGCAGGATGACGTCGCTGCCGCGGGTTTCTTTCTCTACCGTCTCGAGGGTAAAGTCGCCCTCCCCGCTCGACTCCCAACGCACTCCGTGCTCGGGTCCCAGACCTGCCCTCCGCGTGACCAAGGTGACACGGTCAGCGACGATGAAAGCGGAGTAGAAACCCACGCCGAACTGACCGATCAACTGATTGTCTTTCGCCTGGTCTCCGGTCAGCGACTCGAAAAACTGACGCGTACCGGAGCGCGCGATGGTGCCGATATTCTCCAGCACCTCCTCTTGATCCATCCCGATCCCATTGTCCGACACGGTAATCGTACGCGCCTCCCGGTCGATCGAGACCCGCACCCGGAGTTCGCTGTCGCCCTCGTACAGGGCGTCGTCCGTGAGTGCCGCGAAACGCAACTTGTCCGCCGCATCCGACGCATTGGAGATCAGCTCGCGCAGAAAGATCTCCTTGTTGCTGTACAGAGACCGGATCATCAGTTGGAGCACCTGACTGACCTCGGCCTGAAAGGCCAGGGTTTCTTTGTGTGCGTCTACCGTCATATCGGAATTCACCTCTCAACTCGTTGTGGAGAATACAGGTTTTTGCTGCCGGCGCGGGGCGTTCCGGCACGCGCAAAGTGCAAAAACCCGCTCGATCGCGGGGGTATGGGGCCAGACGGCTCCTTTTTCAACCGCCGGAATCTCGATTCTGCCGGGCCGCTGTGTTTGAATAGCGCCATTGCCGTAGTTACCGAGGACCCGTATGCGATGAGTAGTATCGAAGTTTCCACCCGAGCTTTTGCTGACCAGCGTCCGGGTACGTCGGGCCTGCGGAAGAAGGTCAAGGTCTTTCAGCAGCCGCATTATCTGGAAAATTTCGTCCAGTCGATCTTCGACAGCCGTGCGGATCTGCGGGGAGGCACCCTGGTGGTCGGCGGCGACGGCCGATTCTACAATCGGGAGGCGGTGCAGACCATCGCACGCATGGCCGCCGCGAATGGGGTTTCCGAGTTGATCGTCGGTCAGGGTGGGTTGCTTTCCACCCCGGCGGCATCCTGCGTGATCCGCAAGTATTCGACCCAGGGCGGTATCATTCTCTCGGCCAGCCACAATCCGGGAGGACCCGAGGAAGACTTCGGTATCAAGTTCAATGTACCGAACGGCGGCCCGGCGCCGGAGTCGGTCACCGAAGCGATCTTCCGGCGCACCCGGGAGATCGACCGATACCGGATCGTACAAGCCGGAGACATAGAGCTCGACCGAGTTGGCTCCAGCAACTTCGCAGGGATGCGTATCCAGGTCATCGACCCGGTCACGGATTATGCGGAACTGATGGGGAAACTCTTCGATTTCGAGGCCATACATCAATTGTTCAATTCCGGGATCTTCAGCATGCGCTTCGATGCCATGCACGCGATTACCGGGCCCTACGCGCATCACATCCTGGAAAACCTCCTCGGGGCAGAGCCGGGCACGGTCATGAACGGCACCCCCCTGCCGGATTTCGGCGGCGGCCATCCGGACCCGAACCTGGTGCATGCTCATGACCTGGTTGCCCAGACCAAAGGCAGCCGCGGGGTCGCTTTCGCCGCCGCGTCGGACGGCGACGGTGACCGCAACATGATCCTCGGCAAGGATTTCTTCGTTACCCCCAGCGATAGCCTTGCGGTGCTTGCCGCCAATGCCCACCTGGTTCCCGGATATCGCAACGGCGTGGCCGGCGTAGCCCGCTCGATGCCCACCAGCCAGGCGGTGGACCGGGTTGCGGAACATCTTGGCGTCGAGTGCTACGAAACCCCGACCGGCTGGAAGTTCTTCGGCAATCTGCTCGATGCGGGCAGAATCAACCTTTGCGGCGAAGAAAGCTTCGGCACCGGATCGGATCACGTGCGGGAGAAGGACGGTCTTTGGGCGGTCCTGTTCTGGGTCAACCTGCTCGCTGCCCGCCAGCAGTCTGTCTCTCAGATCGTCCGCGAGCACTGGCGCAAGTTCGGCCGGAATTATTACACTCGGCACGACTACGAGGGAGTCGACGCCGCGGCAGCCGAGGGGCTGATGGATGATTTGCGATCCAAGCTCCCCGCTCTACCCGGCGACCGGCTAGGCGGCTACGAGGTTACCTACGCAGACGACTTCGCCTATACGGACCCGGTCGACGGCAGCGTATCCGAACGCCAGGGGATTCGTATCGGTTTCAGCGACGGATCACGCATCGTGTACCGGCTTTCCGGGACCGGAACCGAAGGCGCCACCCTGCGGGTCTACCTGGAAAAATACGAGCCCGACGCCGATCTTCAGGACGCGGACACGCAGGACGTCATGCAGCCCCTGATCCGGGTTGCCGGGGACTTCGCGCGCATCGGCGAGCGCACCGGCCGGGCGAAACCAAGCGTGATCACATAGGGTCAGGGTCAACGGTGGGCGTCGCCTCGATGTCCGATATCCAGCCAAACGGGCGCGGCTTGGTGGGGCCGGCGGGAAGGAATTGAGGCCGCACTCCCTGTACCGAGGAATAGCATGAGCTTGCCGCTGATCTTGCGACTGGATGTGACGGGGATACCGGTACGCTGGATCCCGTGGCAGGATGCGGCCTGTCTGTACGCGCGCGAGATGGTGGCATGGACTGCCGGAAAGCACAGCTTCCGCCTGCACGGCGGCTGCTCCCGGCTTACCGGCAACCAAACCATTCTACAGATCAACTCCATCATCGCCGTACGCGGGG
>JAHEIA010000247.1 GCA_024639625.1 Chromatiales bacterium | reverse complement strand
AGCCTCTCTGGCGAGGAGGGAACGAAAGGGATTGGCGAAGGGCCGACGCAGAACCACAACCAGCTGCGCACGGCGTGCCGCTTGGAGAATGCGAAGTCTCCCGGACAAGGAGCGGTCGTCGGTTAGGTGCTGCGGTTGCCAACCGTTGCGCCGCAGCAGCGGAAAATATTGCAGCGCGCGGTAACGGGTAGAGGATGCGGACTCGCCTTTGGACACGAAAAGGAGGTGCGGATTCGCCATCTTGAGCCCGTGGTTTCGGAGGATCGCCTCTGCCTGACTCAGGGCGTCCGCTGCAGGATTTGGAAGATCGTGATCCCGTCGTTACGGGAATTGTCGAAGCTTGCCACGGGACGCACGGATTGCTCTGCGGCAATTGCTTGCCAGCCTGCCGGAAAACGTCCGGATCGCTTCTCGATTGCTGCGAAATCGTAGCTTCCCAGGGGTGACGGCGGTGGCAGCCGGTATCGCGCGCGCGCCTCCCAGGCGACTCCGCGCTCGCTGTAGTAGTCGACCAGAATCACGTTGGTCAGCAAGCGGGCGTCCCCGGGGAGGTTGTCGCGGATCCAGTGGCCCGCGTCCATGACATACTGCTTGGACGGCGAGGTGGTGATCAGGCCGCTCAGCGCCATCACCAGCAGAGCGGCCGCGTACAGCGGATACGCCCAGCGCCGACCCCGCCTCGCTCCTCTGCCGCGGAGCCAGTGGTCATGGAGCGAGGCCAGCGCGAACGGAACCGGCAGCAGCAGCGTGAGCGCAAGCGCAAAGGCAAAACGCGAGGAAAGAAAATAGGTCTGCACGACATAGACCAGCAGAATGGCAAGATTGATGGCGATGAGGCCGGCCAAAGTGCACCGCGCAGCGGAATCCAATACCAGGCGGCGGCGAAATCGCGGAATCAGGAGCAGACCGCTGTAAAGGGGCGTCAGGGTGGATACGAGCTTGAACAGTACGATGCCCGCGATGCCCGCGAGCAGGAAGGAATAGGCACCGTCCGCGGTGTGGCGGGCATAAGCGCCGAGGGTGGGTCGAAAGACCTCCGCCTGCAGCAGCCTTGCTTTCTCGTCCAGTCCTTGGGACAGTGCCGCCCAAAGTTGGTTTAGCCAATTCACCGGTTCGAACAGGCGCCCACTGTACTTCACCAACTCGGGGTTCAGCACAACGGCAACCAGCAACGCGACGGCAGCCGCCGCGGGGACGCTGTAGGCCGTCGCAGTGATGCGTAGACGCCGGTCCGGCGGCGTGTCGCTGCGCCACAAAAGTGTCCCGGGCAAGAGCGCAAGGATCGCGAGCCCCTCGATGCGAAAGGCGACCGCCAGCAGGGTTACCGCTCCCCATGGCAGGGCACGCCGCCAGGAGGGGAGTCGGAAGTAGCGCAGAAAAAGCCACAGGCCCAGGAGATACAACGACCAGTACCCGATATCGCGGATGACCTCGGCCCGCTTCTCGTTGAGATAAGGAAAGGTGAGGATCACCAGGGCTGCGAAGAGCAGCGTCTTTCGGTCCCCGCCGAGCGACCGCACCACACCGACGAAGGACAGGCTGAGCACGCCGGCTAGCAGTGCGTTCAGCGTTAGCGCCGAGGTCTCCGGGTGCATACCTGAGGCATGGCTTATCAGGGCGATGCAGGCGGAGAAGAACGGCCAGGGGTAGAGCTGATACGCGGCCGCGACATCGCCGCTCAGAAGACGCTTGGCGGTGTCGATGTACAAGGCGCCGTCGGGGTTGATCTTGTCCGTCGTGGCGATCAGCCAAGCGGAGAGCAAAAGGCTACCCAGAACCGCGAATGCGGCGATATCGACCCAGCGCGGATGTGGGGCGGGGTCCGGCTGCGCTGCTTGCGCGGGAACGGGGAGCGCTGGCCGATGGTCGCCCGTCCGGCTCACTCCAGCATCTCGCCGCTGCGGGCGATTGCCCCGGGACGGGTCTTGCTCGATCGCAGCCGTCATCGATCGCCGAAACGGGCGATGCTTGACTCCAATGATGACAAGCGACTGAAAATCAACGGGAACTTGTTCGCCAACGGAATGCGAGGTTGGCGTATAATAGCATGTTTGGCTGGTAATCCTGCAGGTCGGGATGATTCTTTCGGGTTGGTGGCAATGGGCGATATTGCTCAGCGCTTTCGTCGGCGCTTGGGGCTTGACGTGGTGGTGCTTCCAGGCGTCTTCCTGGTGCCATCTGTTGGATCACCCGAACGAACGTTCGCTGCACATGTCGCCGATCCCCAGGAGCGGCGGGATCGCCTTTTTGCTCGCCATCGTTCTGGCCTGGCTCGCCGGTGCAGCGAACGGGTTGCGCCCCGGCGGTTGGTCGTGGGTCGTCTACGGGCTGCTGCCGATCGCCGCGATCAGTCTGTGGGACGACCTGCATGGCGTACGTCCGGGGATCCGTCTGCTGGTTCATGGTGCGGTCGCGGCGCTTCTTGTAGCCGAGGGGTTTCGCTTCGCGCAGCTCGATCTGCCCGGAATTCGCCTGGAAATGACGGAACCGCTAGCCGCGCTGGTGAGCTTTTTCTTTATCGTATGGATGGTGAATCTTTACAACTTTATGGATGGCATGGACGGCTTGGCCGGGGGTATGGCGGTGGCTGGGTTCGCCGCTCTGGCGGTCCTGGGCCATCTTGCTGGAGACGCCTCTTACGCCTTTGCCAACGCGGCCGTGGTCGCTGGCGTGGCAGGATTTTTGCTCTGGAATCTGCCGCCGGCGCGCATCTTCATGGGTGATTGCGGCGCTGCGAGTCTCGGCTTGATGGTCGCGATGGCGGTGATCCGGGGAAGCCGTGAAGAGGTGTTTCCGTTGTGGGCGGCGCTACTCGTGTTTTCCCCCTTTTTATTCGATGCCACCCTGACCTTGCTGCGCCGGCTGGTCCGCGGGGAGCGTATTTGGGAGCCCCACAGAAACCACTGTTACCAGCGCCTGGTAACCAGCGGATGGGGGCAGGCAAGAACCCTTGCAGCCGCCTATCTGCTGATCTTGGCGGCTGCTGGGTCGGCGCTGCTGCTGGTTCACGCAACCACGCTGGTGCAATGGTTCGGGCTGGCGCTATGGGCACTTGGTTATCTGGCGATCGCATGGCTTACGCGACGACTCGGCGATGATCGAGGTCCCCGGGGAAGCGTGGCGTGAACATCGGGGCAATGAACCGCCTATTGAGCCGCGGGGTGGCCTTTGTTCACGACCTGATGATGATCCCGCTGGCTTGGTTTGCAGCCTACTGGTTTCGCTTCAATCTCGGAGAGATCCCTGCGCCGATCATGGGTTACGCGCTCTGGGACCTGTTGTTCCTGATCCCGATACAGGGGTTGGTTTTTCGCTTCTTCGGCTTGTACCGGGGCGTCTGGCGATTTGCCTCGATGCCGGATCTCGCGCGCATCCTGAAGGCGGTTGCGGTGGGTTTGGTGCTCGCCATGGCGGCGATATTCGCGGCGACTCGTCTGCAAGGTGTACCGCGCTCGGTGCCGGTGCTCTACGGGCTCTTGCTGGTGGTCTTTCTCAGCGCCCCGCGCTTGCTCTACCGCTGGCTCAAAGACCACCGTTTCCGGCTCGATCCAGGGCGTCGCGTGCTGATCGTCGGTGCCGGCAGAGGTGGAGAGATGCTGGTGCGCGATCTGTTGCGCAGCAAACAGCCCTCCTACCAGCCGATCGCCTTTGTTGACGATGACCGGGGCAAATGGGGTAACGAAATCCTCGGTGTGCGTGTGCTCGGCGGCAGCGATCAGCTTCCCAAGCTAGTGAACGACTTGGCCATCGATATCATCCTGCTGGCCGTCCCCTCGGCCGAACCGGAACGCTTCAGGCGTTTGGTAGGCCTCGCCGAACGCAGTGGTATCCCTTTCCGCACGGTGCCGCGCCTGGATGCCTTGATGTCCGGGCGGCTGAGCATTGATCAGCTGCGCGAGGTCTCCATCGAGGACCTGCTCGGTCGCAAGCCGATCTCCCTGGATTGGCCCTCGATCAGGGCGGGATTGAAAGGCAAACGGATCTGTGTCGCCAGATTGCGCAGCTTGAGCCTGCGGCACTGATCCTGTTTGAGAACAGTGAGTACAACCTCTACGCTGTGGAAAGGGAATTGGCTGAGCTCGCGGCGGGGATCCCTCTGCCGATTCACCTCAGCGACGTCGCAGACCCGGTCGCGGTGCAACGCGCGTTTGAGATTCATCGGCCGCAGATCGTGTTCCACGCCGCGGCGTATAAGCAGGTGCCGCTGTTGGAGAGCCAGCTCAGGGAAGCCGTGCGCAACAATGTTTTGGGCACCAAGGTGGTGGCGCAAGCGGCAAACAGCTTTGGTTGTTCGGAGTTCATCTTTATTTCCACCGACAAGGCCGTCAATCCGGCGAATCTGATGGGGGCCAGCAAGCGGGTGGCGGAGATCTACTGCCAGAACTTCAACCAGCACTCCGCGACGCGGTTTATCACGGTCCGTTTCGGCAATGTCCTGGGTTCGGCCGGTAGTGTCGTGCCTTTGTTCCAGCGGCAGATCTCCGCGGGCGGACCGGTGACGGTGACACACCCCGATATGGAGCGCTACTTCATGACAATCCGGGAGGCCTGCCAGCTCATCATGCAGGCGGCGGTCATCGGAAAAGGGGGCGAGATCTTCGTGTTGGATATGGATAAGCCGGTCCGCATCGGGTTCCTGGCGGATCAGATGATCCGGCTTTCCGGAAAGACCCCTGGTGAGGATATCGAGATCGTCTACACCGGCCTCCGACCTGGGGAAAAGCTGAGGGAAGAATTGTTTCACGCCGGCGAGGAACTGGAAGAAACGGGCAATGAGAAGATCCTTCTGGCGCGTTGCCGGCAGGTCGAATGGCGCCAGTTGAACGAAAAACTGGTGGAGCTGGAATGCGGCTGCGGCGAATATGATGACCAGGTACTGATGCAGGCGCTGCGCTGGTTCGTCCCGGAATACGCAGCGGAGCCGGTTGCGAGTGCGCCGGTGGATCTGGCCGGGGCAAGCTGAACCGCGCCCCGGTTGGGTGTCCGCTCGCTCCAACCGCCGGGAGCTTTCGCCATGACAACGGAAATCAGTGTCATTGTCGTGAGTTGGAACGCGGCGATCTACTTGCCGCGCTGTCTGGCGGCGCTGGCTGGCCAGCGCTTGGTGCCGAGCGAGATCATCGTGGTAGATAACGCGAGCACGGACGGGACTTCCGCTTGGCTGAGGGATCAACACCCGGAAGTGACGCTGATCACCCTCGAACGCAACCTCGGCTTCGCGGCAGCCAACAATCTTGCGGCGAGGCGGGCCGCCGGAAAATGGATCGCCTTGCTGAATCCCGACGCCTTTGCCGAGCCGGATTGGCTCGCCGGCTTTGCCCGGGCCATCGAGGACCACCCGGGGGTGCCGGCATTTACCGGAAAACTGCTCCAGGATGCATGCCCCGAGCGGTTTGATGGGACCGGCGACGTCTACCACGTGAGCGGCCTATGCTGGCGCCGCGACCATGGGCGTTTGGCGCTTGACGCGGATCGGCCTCCCGGCC
>JAHEIA010000246.1 GCA_024639625.1 Chromatiales bacterium | reverse complement strand
GGGAAGTGAGATCGAGATATTCTCAATCCCAGCGGTGAGGCGCAGGCTGCGCTGCAGCCTGGACCAATCATCGGTCTGGTCTTCCATGGTGGGTGGGTCGATGGTGAGGGCGATGCGCTGCACAGTCTGGTGCTGTGGATAGCTGTATCCATCTGGAATAGCTACCTTGCTGGCCGTCAGGTCAGTGACCAGGCGGCGTTCCACCTTCTCCTGGGCGGGTACATGGATGTGGACATCGCCTTCAACAACAGCCTGGCAAGCAAGTGCATATCCCTCGCCAAGATCCCCCTCGGTCAGTCGCAAAGTGCTCCGCTTACGGACCGCACCTTGCTGTACCCTGACAACGCAACGCCCGCAGCGACCCTGACCGCCGCAAGGCTGGTTCAGGGATATGCCGGCGAGTGCTGCTGCCTCTGTGATCGTGGTGCCTGTGGGTACCTCAACAGGGGCAGCAGCCGTATCAAAGGTGACTTTGTGGTTGCTGGTCATTAAATTTGGCAGTTATCGCTTTCAGGCTACCTGCTTGAGGTAGGCGGGCAAGTCAACGGACTCTCGCGGACCAACCTTGATCTCCCAACCGGGCAGTTCCTCTTCTAGTTCACCGGAGAGGACAGCCACATGACCGGGCAGGATGATGGACTTGTGGTTGATCTTCTCTTCAACCCCAAACTTCTTGACATCCTTGGCGATCTGTTCAGCATCGAAGTTGCCTGCTGCCCAGGCGGTGAGCACTGACATGCCCTCGGCATCGGCGACGAGCAGGAATCCGGGCTGGCCGGAGCTTTCGATCTCATTGGCGACGCTGAAGTAGGTGATCGAGAAGTTGGTGGTGACCATAACTGGGGCATCGGGTGTCGGCTGGTTGATCTCGTAGACACCAGGCTGCACCTGGATGGGCTTCTGCGGGTCAGTGTAGATATTTTCACGCAGTACCAGCAGACCGTAGAGGGTTTCTGGGGCGAAGTTTTCCATGACTACGAACCCGGCATATTTGGTGACTGCCTGGGTAGCGAGTGCGACTTCTGCCTCCGGGGTTGCGGCCTGGGATGGGTAAGCAATGATGGGGAATCCAAAGGGGCGGAAGTTCTTTGCCAGGGCCATGCGGCGGAGGATGGTGTGCTTAGCGAGGCCATCGTTGAAGGCGGTGACCTGCGGATCGAGCACCAGGTCTGCGAGACCCTTGTCCTTGATCTTTGGGGTCAGGTCAGCCAACTCTTCCAGCGAACCAGCGGTGACGACCAGACTGGCCTTATTGGCGATAGCGAGGTCGGCAAATGCTTCCCAGTTTTCCGGGTTGGCGGTGCCGATGAGGGGTTTCTCGCCCTCCAGTTTTGCCAGTCCATCAGCCAATACTGCGGGGTCATCTCCGATGAGGATCAGGGGGCGTTTGCTGCCAGCGCGGACAGCCTCTACGGCGGCGGCAAAAGCAGCTCCGTCTCCCTCTGATTTGACAGCAAACCCATCTACGGCAAGGTCGATACCGACATAGTTGACAACGAAGGCATCGATCTCTTTGACCTTCTCTGTGATGGCGCCGGGATCTTCGGAGTCCTTGACAAGGAAGAAGAAGCCCGGTTTGTTATAAAATGTCTTTTCGTGCCGGAAGAGGACAACCTCGTTGCCGACTTCAAGTTTGCTACCATCTGATTCAAGGGTGATCAGACGGACAGGCGGTTCGGATGAGGCGGCCAACTGGGCCTGGGCTTCCTCGCTGACATGCGGGCAGGCGGAGAGTTCCACCTGTTTGGCGGCCAGCTTGAGGGCAAAGGCCATACAGGTTGGGAAACCACAATCCTTGCAGTTTGTCTTTGGCAGCAGTTTGTAGATTTGAATTCCAGATATTGCCATTTTTATTCTCTCATTTCATTGAATGGTTTCTACCGATAGGCTGGCATCAAGCCAGTTCGGGGGCGGTGATCAGGTTATCGACGGCTGCCCGGACGCGCTTGAGGCTTTCCGGGTGGCGGAGGATGACGATATCTGCCCCGGCTTCGATTAACGTGATGGCTGTAATCGTCTCCCAGGAGATGGCGCGCTCTTCCCAGTCGCCCCATGTTTCAGGGACATCCTCGCCGACTTTGGATTCCTTGGTCTTCCAGGTTTCAAAGCCAACGCTGACGGCCATAGGCGATTGGGTCATTACGTCGCCGCGCAGGGCGGCCAGTCTGAGGCGTTCCATCACGGAGAAGCCGTATTCAATGCCGTACCCAAGTGCACCGGTGGTGGGATCCATCAAAACTCGATCCATGGGCAGGCCGGCATCCTTGATGAGGATGTTAAGCTGCTTGGAGAGGTTGACGTCCATAGGGGCGCGGCCAACCACCAAATGGCCGTTGGCCATGGCAGTGGCTACCAGAGTGCGGTAGTTCTTATCCTCGCATATGCCGAGGACCACCCGTTCTCCGGCGCAGGCATTGGCAACGGGGACGAGAAGCTCATTGTCCAATTCTGCCTGGCCAGGTCCGTAGACCAGAAGGGGAAGCCCTGAGCTTTCCAGAACGGCCTTGGCGGCTTTTTCTGCTGCTTCGGGTGTATTAGGGTTGCCATCCGGGTCTGTCAGGCTGAGAGAGAGGAGGAGCATATCTGCGCCAGCCTCCTCTGCGGCTTTTGCCCAAGCTCCCGGGTCGTTAGCTGCCTCTCCCCAGAAATCCAGCAAGAGGGCAGACCAGTCGTCAGGACGGAAATCCTTGATCTCCAGGGCTAACACCGGACGGTTTGGTGTCTCCGCTTCGAAGTGGATAAATGGCATCGTGGTTTCACCACCGACAGTCACAGTGGTGGCTCTGGTGCCGCCATCGGCTGCGGTGGCACCGATGACAACTTCCTGGACGGATCCACTCCATTTATCTTTAGGAAATTCTAGTGCCATATGAATTCTTCTCCTTGTAGTTTGTTCTCACTCCAGGTGAGTATTTTGATTTTGCTTGCGTTTTTCCTCTACACGTTCCTGGAAGATCTCGATAGGAGATTTCCGGGCGGCATCAATGCCTAGATCACCCGGTTTCTCGATCTCTTTTGATTGGAGGTGGCGGAGGAAATGGTGGTAAGAGATAACTGCTGCGGGGTATTCGATCCCACCAGCATGGTGGGTGAGGAAGAAGACGCGGATCTTCTGATCCTGCATCAATTGGGCCGCAACATTGATCGGGATATCCGGAGGAATCTGGGGGAGGCCATCAGACATGACATCCTGAGCGGTGAGGTCGTCATAGCTGCCGTGGGCATAGGCCATGACGAGTTCATCCTGCCCGACAATCCCGAGGGCATGACCGTCTTCTGCAAGGACAACCACAGCCTCGACAGCCTTTTCAACTATCGCCTGGGCGATGGTCTTGATGGAGGTTTGCTGACCGCATGTCACGACTCCGACGGTCATCAATTCCCGCACCAATTTTGGCTGCGAGGCCGGGTTGTCCTTGCTCATAGTTATTCCTGTTTGTTGATGGGGGAGTTTCCTGTGGAACCTCCCATTGCAAAATCTGCAGCTGCAGATTTTGCGTCTAGAACATCGGGTCCATCACCAGGGCGGGGTGGTTGTGCTCTTCCAGATGGGCGAGAAGTTCCTCCACAGTGGTGGCAATACGTTCATCAGCGATGCGGTCGATCAGATCCGGGTCGCCTTCTCGTTCGGCAACGGCCTTCAGTTCGTCAGACATGGTCTCTTTGAGCACACTGCTCATCCAGACGATGCGCTTGAAGCCACCGTCGGCAGAGATGAACTTGGGGCTGACGAGATAGTATTTACCGACACCCATTACACCGGGGGTCTGAATGCCACCGCCGGCCATTCCAGCGAGGGTGCTGAAGGTCATCCCAACCGGGGTCATGCTGGAATCTTCACGGTTGACGACTAGCACACCGTTGGCTTCGGGCACCAGCATGACGATGCATTCGAAGCAGCCGCAGGCGGTCATGGGGTTTTCCATGATCGAGTACATAGCCACCTCTTCCACCACGCCGTGAGACGACTGCTCGGCATATTCATTGGTGCCGGACCAGTAACCCTTATCAACGTCGATAGGACGTCCGAGGCGGATGGGTTGGTTGGGGCCAGTGGGGTTGATGTTGAAGGAGGCTTTGCAGTCCAGCCAGTTGTAGGCACCGCACAGCCCGAGACGTTCGGGGCTGACCACACAGACGTGGTCGGGGGCGAAGGACTGGCACAGGGTGCAGGAGTAGAACTCATCGACAGCATCATCGGTGAGGTCTGCGAGACGCTTGTTGCGGAAGTCATAGGACTCGCGGGCTTTTCCGAGCCATTCCTCAACTTGTTCCGGATCGGTATAGATCGTGACTTCAACCTTATCCACGATGGCGCCGAAGTCGGAATGGAAGCGGGCATGCAGGATCTTACCAAAGTGTTCGAGGTTAAATCCCTTGTCTACCGCGGAGCTTGAAAGGCGGATCCAGGTGATGTCGCGCTGGCCGATGTGTTGTACTCCAGATGCGCCGTTGACAAAATAGTGAATCTGGCGCTCAAGCACAGGCTCAAAATCATCCTGCATCTGGCGGCCAGCTACGCGGATGACAATGCCGAGATCCATAGATCCCTGGTCTTCGATCTCATCAAAATCAGGTCCGACAACCTCGACACGGCCGTCGACAACATCATCAAGCTCGGCACTATAGAGATATTCAAAAGCCCTGGATTTCTTGCCGCCGAATTCGATGCGCATATCCGCACGGCGGACAACCTCACCTTCGAAGGCAGATCCGTAGGGGACGGGGACGGGGACGTCGGCAACCTGGACTTTGACGCCGCGCACTTCGATGCATTTCTGCACCAGGCGTTCGGCTTTTTCGAGATCATCTGCGCCGTCAATCTCATTGAAGGGCATGCTGACGACATGCTCATACTGCGTCACGCCGGTAGGCAGAATCTCGGGGATAACTGTATCGGCGATCACTGGGAAGCCGAAGTTTATCGCCCCGGCAGCTGCGGCGTATTTGAGATCGTCCACTTCGCCGAGGGCGAGGACGAAGGCAAACACACGCTCGCGGTTGTACAGTAGAATATCGCGCGCCTGACCTGCCTTGAGACCGCCGAAAGTGAGGGCGGAACGGGAGGCAAAGCCAAGGGCATAAATGGCGCTGATGGTATCGGTGCCGAAGGGGACAGTGTAGGTGTCGTACCCCAGTTCTACGCCTTCTTCCTGGAGCTGATCGATGATCGATCGTCCGTTGACGTTACCAGAGAGGAAGGTGAGGATGTTGCGGCGCTGAAGCTCGCGTACGATCTTGACGGCGACTTTGTTTGATTTTGCGGCACCGACGATGGCAGCAAAGCCGGGCATGCGCCCGTCCACCAACTGGATACCCCAGGAGCGGAGCTGGATATCGTCGATAGCACCGTTGAGGTGGCCGATAAGACCTTCCTCACTTCCGCCATTGGTGGATGTGCCGCCCGCGAGTTCAAATCCAGGGTAAGGTTCCGGTTCAAGCCCGTAAACATAGCGGATCGCTTCAATTGTCTCTGCCGCCAGTAGGGT